>CALXJL010000011.1 GCA_944388615.1 uncultured Clostridia bacterium | reverse complement strand
ATAAAATAAATAATAAATAAATAATAAATAAATAATAAAATAAATAATAAATAAATAATAAAATAAATAATAAATAAATAATAAAATAAATAATAAAATAAATAATAAAATAAATAATAAAATAAATAATAAAATAAATAATAATTAAATAAATAATAAAATAAATAATAATTAAATAATAATTAAATAATAAAATAATTAATAATAAATAATAATAAATAAAAAATAAGAAGTTATTTTTGGTAATAAACTTCTTATTTTTTTAAAAATAAATTTAATTAATTTGTTTAACTTTTTTATTTTCTAATTTATTTTCTTCATTAATTTTTTCTAATTCTTTTTCTTTTAATTTTAAATTATCTTTAGCTACTGTCATTAATAATTTAATTCTATTTGTTTGATTTGCTTCGCTCGCTCCAGGATCATAATCTATAGGAGAGATATTAGCTTCAGGATACATATTTCTTATTGTTTTTATAACTCCTTTACCAACAACGTGATTTGGTAAGCAGGCAAAAGGCTGAACACATACTATATTTGGTATATCATTCTCGATGTATTCAATCATTTCAGCTGTTAAAAACCATCCTTCACCAGTTTGGTTTCCTATAGATAATACATCCTTTACTTTGTCTTCTAAGTGCCATATATTGCAAGGTAGTAAATAGTTTTTCTTTGAAGATTTAAGAGCAATATTTACATCTTTTTCTAATAAATCCATTAAAGTTAAAGCAGCCCTAAATAATTTTGCCTTATATTTATCTGTTTTTATTAATTTATTAAAGGTAATTTTATGAGTAGCTATAAATTTTATAAATCCCATAAAATCAGGAAGAATAACTTCAGCTCCTTCTTCTTCTAATTTTTCTGCAACAAAATTATTACCAAAAAGATGATACTTAATTAAAACTTCTCCAACTACTCCAACTTTTGGTTTCTTAATTGAAGTATCTAATGGAATTTTTTCAAAGTCATTTACCATTTCATAAATACTTTCCTTAAATTGTTTCATGGTTGATTTTTCTAACAATTTCTTACATTTATTAATCCAATTATCAAATAAAGCTTGAGTTTCTCCTTTATTTATCTCATAAGCTCTATTTTTCATTAATAACTTTTGTAATAAATCACCATATACAATAGTTTTTAATAATCTTTCTATTAAAGGCAATGTTATTTTAAATCCTGGCATTTTTTCCATTCCTACAACATTAAAAGAAATTACAGGAACATTTTCAAATCCAGCATCTTTTAAAGCTTTTCTAATAAATCCAATATAATTTGTAGCCCTACAACCTCCACCAGTTTGTGACATAATAATCGCTGTTTTATTTACATCATATTTTCCTGATTGAAGTGCTTCAATAAACTGTCCTGTTGTTAATATAGATGGATAACAGGCATCATTATTAACATATTTTAAACCTGTTTCTACTGTGTGATTTGTACATTCACGTAATAATTCAACATTATATCCAGAATATTTTACAGCACTTTCTAATAATTCAAAATGTATAGGAGCCATTTGTGGTACTAGTATTTTATAATCTTTTTTCATATCCTTGGTAAATATCTTTCTATGGTTTTCATAATTTCCTAAATTAGAATTATTATTTTGTTTTTCCTTAATTCTTTTATTCATACTTGCAAGTAATGATCTAATTCTAATTCTAATAGCACCTAAATTATTAACTTCATCTATTTTTATTAATGTATACATCTTATCAAAGCTTGCTAATATTTCTTCTACTTGATCTGTTGTAACCGCGTCAACACCACATCCAAATGAATTTAATTGTACTAATTCTAGATTATTATGTTTACCCACAAATTCAGCTGCAGCATATAATCTAGCATGAAATACCCATTGGTCTACTACACGTAATGGTCGTTTGGCTTCAGCCAAATTAGAGATACTATCTTCTGTTAAAACACATAATCCTAGGCTAGTAATTAAAGTATCTATTCCATGATTGACCTCAGGATCAACATGATAAGGTCTTCCGGCAAGAACAATTCCTTTTAAATTGTTTTCATCCATATATTTTAAAGCTTTTTGAGCCTCGTTATGTATATCATCTTTGCATTTTTGATATTCTTCTTCAGCTTTTGTAGCAGCTAAAGTAAGTTCTTTTTTATTAAAATTATATTCTTTAAATTCTGGTAATTCTAAAATTGTTTTTACTAAATTCTTTTTTTCAAATGGTAAAAATGGATTTAAAAATTTCACATTTTTATCTTTTAATTCTTCTATATTATTTTTTAATACCTCTGAATAAGATATAACTATTGGACAGTTATAATGGTTATCAGCTTTTTCATATTCTTTTCTTGAATATGGTATACATGGATAAAATATAGTTGTTATTCCATTCTGTAATAGGCTCATAATATGTCCATGCGATAATTTGGCTGGATAACATACAGATTCAGATGGCATTGATTCCATTCCTTTTTCATATGTTTTTCTATTACTCTTTTCAGAAATAATAACTCTAAATCCAAGATTTGTTAAAAAAGTAAACCAAAAAGGATAATCTTCATACATATTAAGAACTCTAGGGATTCCAATAGTTCCTCGGTATGCTTTTTCTTCTGGAAGAGGTTCATATTTAAATATCCTGTCATATTTATATTTAACTAAGTTAGGTAATTCTTTTGTTTCGTAGTCTACTCCAGCACCTTTTTCACAACGATTTCCGGAAATATGTCTACTACCATTGCTAAATTTGTTAATAGTTAATAAACAGTGATTTTCACATTTTCCACATCTAACATGTGAAGTAGTTATTTTTAGTTTATCTAAATCTTCTGTTTTAGAAATTGTTGAGTAATACTCCATATCTAAATTAGTTTCATATTGTTCCTTTGCTAGTAAAGCTACTCCATATGCACCCATTAATCCAGCTATATCAGGTCTAACAACATTTTTTCCTACTATTAATTCAAATGCTCTTAAAACAGCATCATTATAAAATGTTCCACCTTGAACTACAATATGTTCACCCAATGTTTTTATATCCCTAACTTTCATAACTTTTTGTATAGCATTTTTTATAACAGAATAAGATAGACCTGCTGATATATCTCCAACAGAATAACCCTCTTTTTGAGCTTGTTTAATTTTTGAATTCATAAATACTGTACATCTTGAGCCTAGATCAACAGGAGTTCTGGATTCTAAAGCTGAATTAACAAATTCAGATATATCTAAATTTAAACTTTTAGCAAAAGTTTCTATAAAAGATCCACATCCTGATGAACAAGCTTCATTTAACATAATATTATCAATTGTACCATCTTTTATTTTTATATATTTCATATCTTGACCGCCAATGTCAACAATACTAGTAACATTTGGTAGAAATTTTTTTGCTGCAGTATAATGTGCTATAGTTTCTATTTCATTTAGATCGACATTTAATGCAGTTTGTATTAACTTTTCTCCATATCCTGTAACACCACTATATCTAATTTTAATTTGTTTTGGCAATTCACTATATAGTTTTCTTAGCATTTTAATAACACTTTGTAAAGGATTACCTTCATTACTATTATAAAGAGAATAAAGTAGTTTTCCATCTCTATCTATAAGTACTAATTTTGTTGTTGTAGAACCAGCATCAATACCAATATAAGCATCACCTTCATATTTATGTAAATCATTTTTCTCTATAGTATCTTTTTTGTGTCTTTCTTGAAATTCCTTATATTCAGTATCTGTTTTAAATAAAGGTGATAATGGATTTGAAGTAGTATCATGAGATTTTTTTAAAACTTCTATTTTACTATGTAATTTTTCAGAAGATATAGGAGTAGAATTCAATGAATCTAAAGCAGCACCTTTTGCTACTAATAAATGAGCTTCTTCTGGAATAATTATTTCATTTTCTTTTAAATTAAGAGTTTCAATAAATCTCTTCCTTAATTCAGATAAATAATTTAAAGGTCCTCCTAAAAATGCAACATTACCTCTTATAGGTCTTCCACAAGCTAATCCGCTAATTGTTTGATTAACAACTGCTTGAAAAATGGAAGCGGCTATATCTGATCTATCTGCACCTTCATTTAGTAAAGGTTGAATATCAGTTTTGGCAAATACTCCGCAACGAGAAGCTATTGGATAGATTGTTTTATATTTTTTTGCCAATTCATTCAATCCTTCAGCATCTGTATTTAACAAAGAAGCCATTTGATCTATAAAAGCTCCTGTTCCACCTGCACATGTACCGTTCATTCTTTGCTCGATAGATTTATCAAAATAAATAATTTTAGCATCTTCTCCACCTAATTCTATAACAACATCAGTTTCTGGAATATATTTTTCTACTGCCCTTTTACAAGATACTACTTCTTGAATAAATGGTAAATCTAAAAAAGTTGCAGCAGACATAGCTCCAGAACCAGTAAGGGCAATTGTAAAAAGTGAATTAGGATACATTTTAATAAGATTTTCTAATACATTACATACAGTATTTTTAGTATCAGAAAAATGTCTTTGATAATCTTTATAAATTGTTTGTAATGAGTTATCCATTACAATAATTTTTACGGTTGTAGAACCAACGTCTAAACCTACATGTAGTATTTTTTCCATAATTTATTACCTCCGTCCTTACGGTTATCTACAATAAGCAATTATATTTTATATGCAAATAATAGATTTGTCAAATGTCAAATGTTGTCAAAAAATGTTGAATAATAGAAAATTAATGATGGTAAATACTATTATAAAAATATGCTCTTTTTTTAAAAAATAGTTCTAAAGATAACTTGTCTTTAATAATATTAACCAAATAATAATTACAAGGAGGGTATATGAAAAAGAAAACAATAATAATTTTATCAATTATGTTAATTGCTATTATAGGAATTACTATTTTATATTTTAGAGGTAATATTGAATATGAATATGTAAATAATGAAATAGAACCAGAAGAAGAAATATCTGATGATCAATTAAGACAAACAATGATTAGTGTATATTATGTAGATAAAAATAGTAATGAAATTATGCCAGAAGTAAAGATAATAGATGCTAAAAATCTATTAAATAATCCATATGAAGTATTAATTAATTATTTATTAGAAGGACCTAAATCAGAAAATTTAAAAAAAGCAATTCCTGATGGAGTAAAACTAAATTCCGTTAATTTAAAATCTGGAGTATTATATGTTGACTTTAGTAAAGAATTTATAGAAAATCATCCTGGAGGAGAAATAGAAGAAAGCAATACTATATATACAATTGTTAATACAGTAACTGAATTAACAGAAGTTGAGGCAGTAAAAATATTAATTGACGGAGAAGAAAACAAATGTTTTGTAGATGAAAAAATGAATTTTTCTGAATCATTTGTTAGATTGAAGTGAAAATTATTTGTATTTATTAAATTTTTTACATAAGCAATATAGTTTTACAGTATTAGAACAGGCTGTTATAGCATTTAAAAAATGTTCTACTTGAAAAAGGGAACAAATTGCATTATTTTTATGTTCCTTAAAAGATGGTTTGTTATTTTTATTACAATTCACTAAATTAGCCATAGTAACCTCCAAATATAATTTTATATATTATATTCAATAATTTACAGAGATGACAAAATATTGTATAATATATGAAATTATAATAATAAGAGGAGAATTATGGCTAGTTTAAGTTTAAAAGAAGATGAAAGAATTGATGATTTAGAGTTTAAAGGACTAAAAATTATTCAAAAAAAAGAAGGGTTTTGTTTTGGAATTGATAGTGTTTTATTATCTGATTTTGCGAAAGATATAAGAGATAATTCGAATGTTATTGATTTAGGTACTGGAACAGGAATACTGGGAATTTTATTATGTGCAAAAACAAAATTAAAAAAAATAGTTGGAGTAGAAGTACAAGATGATATAGCAGATATGGCAGAAAGAAGTATTATGTTAAACAAACTAGAGGATAAGTTTAATATAGTAAATAATAATATAATCAATTTGAAAGATAGTTATAATAGTGGAAGCTTTGATGTAGTTATTACAAATCCTCCATATAAAAAATATAATACAGGGTTAACAAATATAAATAAATATAAATTAATATCTAGGCATGAAATCGAAGGAAAATTAGAAGATTTTATAAGAATTAGTTCATATTTGTTAAAAGATAAAGGAAGTATTTATATGGTTCATAGACCAGATAGGTTAGTTGATATTATTTCACTATTAAGACAATATAAATTAGAGCCCAAAAATATGAAATTTGTTCAACCTAAAATTAATAGTTCTGCTAATATGGTTCTAATAAAAGCAGTAAAAAATGCTAAACCATTTTTAAGAATAGAAAAAAATTTAATTATTTATAATGAGAGTGGAAAATACACAGATGAAATATTGAAGATATATAATAAAAATAAAAAAATAAATAATAAAAAATAAATAAATAATAAAAAAATAAATAAATAATAAAAAAATAAATAATAAATAAAAAATAAATAAATAATAAATAAGGGAGAAGAAAATGAAAGGAAAATTATATATAGTAGCTACACCAATAGGAAATTTAGAGGATATTACATTAAGAGCAATAAATATATTAAAAGAAGTAGATTTAATAGCAGCAGAAGACACAAGACATACATTAAAATTATTAAATCATTTAGGAATAAAAAAAGCAATGATAAGTTATCAAAGACATAATGAGGAAGTAAAAAAAGATGTTATTATTAATAAAATTCTAGATGGACAAAATGTTGCTTTGGTTTCAGATGCAGGAACTCCAGGAATATCAGATCCAGGAGAAGAGATTGTAAAAGAATCTATAAAAAATAAAATAGAGATTATACCAATACCTGGAGCGTGTGCTTTAATTAATGCATTAATATGTTCTGGAATGGATACAAAAGAATTTTATTTTTTAGGTTTTTTGCCATTAAATAAAAAAAATAGACAAGAAAAAATAGAAATAATAAAAAATGAGAATAAAACTGGTATTTTGTATGAAGCACCTCATAAATTAAAAAATACTTTAAAGGAATTAAAAGAAATATTAGGTGATAGAAAAATAGTCTTGGCAAAAGAATTAACAAAAATACATGAGGAATTTATATATGATAATATAGATGACATAATTAATAGTAATAAAGAAATAAAAGGTGAATATGTAATAATAATTGAAGGAAATAGTAAAATAAAAAATAATGATTTTGAAAATATGGATATAAAAGAACATTATTTATTTTATGAAAAACAAGGATTAAATAAAAATGATATTATAAAAAAAATTGCAAAAGATAGAAAAGTTCATAAAAATGAAATTTATAAATTATTTATATAAAAAAAGGGCTGAATTCTGCTATATAAAATATAGAGAATATTATTCAGTCCTCAATTATTTTCTAAAATCTTTAGAAATATTGATTATGTCTTTATTGTTCTAAATCTAAATCTGATTTTCTTAGTTCAGCTAATTTATTAAAACATTTATCACATACTTGTTTATCATTATACGTAATCAATCTTTTTGAGCTTCCGCAAAAGATACAATTTGGTTCAAATTTACGTAATACTATAGCATTACCATCAATAAATATTTCTATTGGATCTCTTTCAGATATATTAAATTGATTTCTTATTTCTTTTGGAACAACAACTCGACCTAATTCGTCCACTCTTCTTACTATACCAGTTGATTTCATAAAGAACCTCCTTGATGATATTATAAATTATATAGACTAATAATAACATAGTGGTAGGTAAAAGGCAAGTAAAACTAGTATTTATTATGCATTATTTACCAAATAGTTGAATAAAATTATATATAATTTTAAACTATTAAGGGAGTGAAATAATGTTAAATATATTATGGCCAATTTTAATAATTGTATCCATTATATATAGTATTTTTTCCGGAAATATTGAAGCTACAAATAATGCAGTATTTAAATCAGCAGAAGAAGCGATACAATTAGTAATAACTTTTTTTGGTACCATATGCTTATGGAATGGTATTATGGAGATTTTAAAAGAAACAAGTTTAATGGAAAAAATATCTAAATTTTTGTCACCTATAATGCATTTTCTATTCCCTGAAATAAACAAGTCAGATAAGGAATATGAAGAGATTTCAATGAATATAATTGCTAATTTATTAGGACTAGGAAATGCAGCAACACCTTTGGGGTTAAAAGCAATGAAAACAATGCAAGAAAAAAACAAAAATAAAGATTGTCTTACAAATTCAATGGCAATGTTTCTTGTAGTAAATACAGCTGCAATTCAAATAATACCAACTACAGTGATAGGAATAAGGAATTCTTTAGAATCAAAAAATCCAACTAATATTTTATTTCCTGTATGGATTTCTACTATTTGTGCAGCAGTTGTAGGAATTATGGTAACTAAAATATGTATATTAAAAAGTAAAGAAGGTTGGAGGGAAAAGAAATGATTAATCTAATAAATTATTTATCATCTGCTGCTGTACCTGTGATTATATTAGTAATAATATTATATGGTGTTACAGAAAAAAAGAAAGTGTTTGATTTATTCATGAAAGGTGCAAAAGATGGTATAGGGGTTGTAGTAAAAATTTTCCCTACGCTAATAGGAATTTTCCTGGCTGTAGGATTACTCAGAAGTTCAGGAGTATTAGACTTTATAATAAAATTAATTTGTCCAATTACATATATTTTAAGGATACCAAGTGAGATTATTCCATTAATGTTAATAAGGCCAATATCTGGAAGTGCATCAATAGCAGTTGCAACAGATATTATGACAACATATGGAGTAGATTCAAATATAGGGTTAATAGCTTCAACTATAATGGGGGCAACTGAGACTACATTTTATACAATAGCAGTATATACAAGTGCAGTCGGAATAAAGAAAACAAGATTTGTATTAGCATGTGCATTAATTGCAGATATAATTGGAATGCTTACATCTGTTGTAATTTGCGGAATTTTGTCGTGAAGTTTTTCTTGACATAATGTAAAAAAGAGAGTATGATTATTTTAGAATCAATTTAAGGAAAACAAAATGTTAATTAAAATCTTATGTTTTCTTTCAATATTTTTTATAATCAAAAATATGCTAGTAATTCTGCTAGCAAAAAAAATCAAAAAAATAATTAAATAGTTTTTAATCTTGTAAGGAGGAAATCTAAACATATATAATATAAATGTAGCCCCCTAAAAAAAGTATATTTATAAATTTTATGTATCCTCCTTACAAAACCTCTCATATATATAATTTATTTATGATATGCCTCATTATTCATTATTTTAAAAGCTCTGTAAATTTGCTCAATTAAGAAAACACGAATTAACTGATGAGGAAATGTCATTTTTGAAAAACAAATTAATTCTTTAGAATTAGATAATACATCATCTGATACACCTAAAGATCCACCAATAATAAAAGTAATATGACTATTAAAGCGTGTAATATCTTCTATTTTTTTAGAAAATTCTTCAGAAGAATATTGTTTACCTTTTAAATCTAAACAAAAAATATAACTTTGTTTCTTTAAATGAGAAATAATATTATTTCCTTCTAATGATTTTATATTATTACATTCAGAGATACTACAATTATTTGGAATCTTTAAATCAGGTAATTCTACTATTTTTAAAATACAATATTTAGAAACTCGTTTCGTATATTCTGATATTGCATCTTGTAAATATTTTTCTTTAATTTTACCAACACAGACTATATCAATATGTAACATATAAATTCCTCCTTCTAAAGTTTTATGCTAAATTAAAAAGTGGAGTAGATTTATATCTAGTTGCTACAGAGATATTTATATCATTTTCATCAATTGAGTTATTAATTAATTCTTCAACTACTGTCTTATATGCTAATTCAGGAAAATTGTTTTCTTTACTTAAATGTCCTAATATTGCAGTTTTAAGTCCAGTTTTTTTCAGATAAGAGATTGTTTTACCTGCTAAATCATTTGATAAATGTCCATTAGGACCAGATATTCGTTGCTTTAGAGAATATGGATATCTAGAACATTTCAATATATTATTATCATAATTTGATTCTAGTAATATAAATGAACTGTTTTCTAAATTTTCAATAATATCATTAGTCATATGTCCTATATCTGTTGCAACACTCATTTTATATTTTTTATAATAAAAGTTAAATCCACAAGGGTTAGCTGCATCATGTGGAATAGAAAATGGATTAATTTCTATATCATTAATATTAAATGTTTCGTTAACATTAAAAGATTTTATATTTTCGTTATTTTTAATCTTTTCTTTTTGTTTTGGCATTGCATTCCAAGTATCCAAATTAGCATAAACAGGAATATCATATTTTTGAGATAATGTTCCTAAACTTTTTACATGATCTGAATGTTCATGTGTAACTAAAATAGCGTCAATATCATTTATATCTACATTAATATTATTAAGTGCTTGTACTATTTTTTTTGCACTTTCCCCAGCATCGATTAAAATATTAGTATTATCAGACTGTAGAAAAAGTGAATTTCCAGTACTACCACTATAAAGACTACAAAAATTTAACATAATTATTTCATTCCTTAGTATATTTTATTCTTTTACTCTTCTTATATTAGCACCTAGTGCTTTAAATTTAGATTCGATATTTTCATAACCTCTATCTATGTGTATTAGATTACTTACTTCAGTTTTACCTTGAGCTATAATTCCAGCAATAATAAGTGCTGCACCAGCTCTTAAATCAGTTGCAGAAACAGGTGCACCAGTGAGTGATTTTACACCTTGAAAAATTGCAGTCTTACCTTGAGATGTAATGTTAGCACCCATTTTATTTAATTCTGTAGTATATTGAAATCTTGATTCCCAAATACTTTCATTTATAATACTAGTGCCATCTGCAATAGATAAAGCAACTCCCATTTGTGATTGTAAATCTGTTGGAAAACCTGGATATGGAAGAGTATTTACATTTACTGCTTTAGGTCTTGAATTCATAATTACACGCAATTCATCTCCATTATATTCTACATTAGCACCCATTTCTATTATTTTAGCTGATAAACAATCTAAATGTTCTGGAACACAATTTTTAATTGTAATATCACCCTTTGATGCTACAGATGCCAACATAAATGTACCAGCTTCTATTTGATCAGGAACTACGGAATAAGTAATATTTGCTTTTAATTTAGGAACACCTATAATCTTTATAACATCTGTTCCTGCTCCTATAATATTAGCACCAGCTGCATTTAAGAAATTGGCTACATCAACTATATGTGGTTCTTTTGCAGCATTTTCAATATTAGTAGTGCCTTCGCAAAGCGTAGCTGCAAGCATTAAATTTATTGTTGCTCCAACAGATACTGTATCCATGTATATTGATGTTCCTACTAATTTATCTGTGGTAGCTGAAATAATTCCACTACCAGTTTTTACTTTTGCACCAAGAAGTTCAAAACCTTTAATATGTTGATCAATTGGTCTGGCTCCTAATTTACAACCACCAGGAGAACCAACTTCTACTGATTTACATCTTCCCAAAAGAGAACCTATTAAATAATAAGAGGCTCTGAATTTACTTGTCATATCTGTGGGTGCTTTCCATGAAGTTATATTTCTTGTATCTATTTGAATTTCATTATTATTATTCCAATGTATTTTGGCACCTAATTCTTTTAATATATCACAAATTATTTTTACATCGCTTATATTTGGTAAGTTATTAATAGTAGAAATTCCATCTATTAATAATGTAGCTGGAAGTATTGCTACTGCTGAATTTTTTGCTCCACTTATTGTAACTTCTCCATTTAAACGTGTTCCACCATGTATAACTAATTTCTCCAATTAAATTACCTCCAGAAAATATTAAATATAAAGTAGATATATATTCTACTATGATAATATAGCACAAAAATTTTTATAATACAATAAGAATATATTAATTAATCAATTAATGAGTTAATAAATTCTACAATTTTAAACTTAACTTGTAATTCGGAATTTGATGTATCAGATATTAATTTATATTCTTCATAATCTAAATTATTTTCTAATAATTCCTTTGATTCTTCAGGAACAATACCTGTTGTAGTATCAATAAAACATAAAGGAGGGAACATAACACACCACCAATTTTGACCATTAGCATTTCCAATTTCAACTCTAAGTGCATCATATGTACCTGCTGGTAATGAAATGTCTGCATATGTTTTAGTCGGAAAATTGAATTTCCCTATGGAAATAGATACATCATAGTCAAATCCATTTTCTAAAATAACCTTTTTTGCAATATCATACAAGTCAGATTTATTATTTTGGACGAATAACATAATATCAGATTTTTTATTAGTATCTATGTCAGAATTATTAATATATTCTAATATGGAATCTCTAACTTTATATTTTAATTCTTGATCTTTATCTGAGTCACTATTGGCAATAATGTGCAACCTAAATACATTATCAGATATATTATTAATAGTTATAGTAGCATAATTAATAGAAGAAACTAATATAAGCATAAATAATAAAAATAGTAGAATAAAAATTTTTTTAAAATTTTGTTTAATAAAATTTAACATTTTAAGCACCTCTTTTCAAAAAGGAGTATAGACAAATAAAAAAATAATATTCAATATTATATTAATATAATAAAAAACGGAAAAGCCTTGATACATGTCGAAAAAAGGGGAACGATAATTAATGAATTTTATTGACAAAGAAATAATAAAATGGTAAAATTTACCATGTACTAAATAGAAATAGGAGGCTAAATAATGGAGAATGTTACTAAAAACATTACCAAAATTTGTAGCTTTTATGTTAGTGATTGGCATTTAACAACAATGTTATTACCTTATATAAATAAAGAAATAGATGATAAAAATGAAATTAGTACAATATTAGAAAATGATCTAGAAAATAATATAACAGTATTGGTAGAAAGAATGAAAATGGAAAATAAATCCAAAATATTACAGATAAATTGGAAAAATGAGAAAAATTTAGAAATTGAAAATATAGAAAATATACTTAAAAATAAAAGAGAGCAAACTATAGTTATAAATGGAAAAAAAGAATATATAGAAAATGCTAATAAAGCTATAGAGAAATTGGTTAACTTAAATAATAAAAATTTAAATAATTTAAAAATATTAAATTGTTATGAAGTCATGGAAGTATCTAGTAATTTTAATGAAATATTAGATAAGCACGATAAAGTATTAAATACAACTGGAGAAAAAAATATAGAAGAAGTTTTTGAAGGATATAAAAGAATGAATATTGTATAAATAAAGTTTACTAAAAATTCACAATTGTATAAATAAAGTTTACTAAAACATTGACTAAAATTCCTATATGGTATAATATGTAAAAAGGTTTAAAAAACGAATGAAAGTAATTATACTATAGGAGGATTTATTATGAAAGAAAAATTAGAAAAGGCAAAAAAAATAATTAAAGAAAACAATCAAGAACATTTATTACAAAAATATGACGAACTAAATGAAACAAATAAGGAGGAATTATTAGACGAAATATTAGATTTGGATTTTAAACAAATTTCTGAACTATATAGTAATACAAATAAAGAATTTAAATATGATAATAATAAGATAAAACCTATTAATTATGTGGATAAATCAAAATTGGATAAAGCTACAAAAGAAATGTACGATAAAATTGGATTAGAAAAAATAAAAAATGGAAAATTAGCTGTATTAACAATGGCAGGTGGACAAGGAACTAGATTAGGACATAATGGTCCAAAAGGGACTTATGATTTAGGATTAAGTTCACATAAATCTATATTTGAAATATTATGTGACACATTAAAAGATGCTCAAAAAAGATATGGAATATATGTTAATTGGTATATAATGACTAGTAAAGAAAATAATAAAGCAACTGTAGATTTCTTTGAGACAAATAATTATTTTGGATATCCAAAGGATAAAATAATATTTTTTAAACAAGGTAGACTTCCAATGGTTGGAGAAGATGGAAAGATTTTATTAGATGAGAATGGAATGATAAAATTAGCAGCAGATGGACATGGAGGAGTATTTGAGTCTATGGACAGAGAAAATATTATTAAAGATATGTTAGAAAAATCTATAGAATGGGTATTTATAGGTGGAGTAGATAATGTTTTAGTAAAAATGGTTGATCCAACAATTATTGGATTAGCAGAAACTAAAAATGTATTAGCTGCTGGAAAAAGTGTTGTAAAAGCAAATCCACAAGAAAAAGTAGGGGTATTTTGTAGGAGAGATAATAAACCTAGTGTAATAGAATATAGTGAAATTTCTAAGGAAATGTCAGAAGCTACAGATGAAAATGGGGAATTAATATATGGAGAATCACATATATTATGTAATCTATTTAATATAAAAGCAATACAAGAAATTAGTAAGAAAAAATTACCATATCATGCAGCTCATAAAAAGACAAATTATTTAGATAGAAATAATAATATCGTAAAAGCAGAGAGCCCAAATGCATTTAAATTTGAAGCATTTTTATTTGATGCATTTGAATCTTTAGACGATATGGCAATAATGAGAGTAAAAAGAGAAGAAGAATTTGCACCAGTAAAAAATGCAGAAGGTGTTGATAGCCCGGAAACTGCTAGAAAATTATATAAAGCATTTTTTAAATTGTAGAAATATAAGTTGAATTTGGAGGAAAAAATATGGAATATCTAGACAAATATAATGATTGGATTTCTAATAAAGTATTTGATGAAGAAACAAAAAAAGAACTATTAAATATAAAGAATAATGATAAAGAGATAAAAGATAGATTTTATAAAGATCTAGAATTTGGAACAGCAGGATTAAGAGGAATTATTGGTGCAGGAACAAATAGAATGAATAGATATACTGTTACAAAAGCTACACAAGGGCTAGCAAATTACATTATTAAACAAGATGGAAAAGAAAAAGGTGTAGCAATAGCATATGACTCTAGACATATGTCAAAAGAATTTAGCCAGTGGGCTGCATTATGTCTAAATGCTAATGGTATAAAGACCTATAGATTTGAATCATTAAGACCAACACCGGAATTATCTTTTGCAGTTAGAAAGTTGGGTTGTATATCTGGTATAGTTATTACAGCTAGCCATAATCCTAAAAATTATAATGGATATAAAGTATATTGGGAAGATGGGGCTCAAATAACAGCACCAAAAGATAAAGAAATTATAAATGAAGTAAATAATGTGAAAGATTTTGAAGAAATCAAAATGATTGATAAAGAAGAAGCTGAATTAAATGGACTATATAATATAATAGGAAAAGAGATAGATGATGCTTATATAAAAGAATTAAAAAATCAAGTAATTAATCCAGAAGTAATAAAAGAAATGGGAAAACAAATTAAAATTGTTTATACACCATTACATGGAACAGGAAATATTCCGGTACAACGAATTTTAAAAGAATTAGGATTTGAAAATGTATATGTAGTACCAGAGCAAGAAAAACCAGATCCTGAATTTTCAACAGTTAAATATCCAAATCCAGAAGATAAAAAAGCTTTTGAATTGGCATTAAAGTTAGCAAAAGAAAAAGATGCAGATATAGTACTTGCCACAGATCCTGATGCGGATAGATTAGGAATTTATGCAAAAGATACAAAAACAGGAAGATATATGCCATATACAGGGAACATGTCAGCATTATTAATTGCAGAATATTTATTTTCACAGAGAAAAGAAAAGGGAACTCTATCTAAAAATGGTGTATTAATAAAGACTATAGTGTCTTCTAATTTAGCGGATGCAATAGCTAAAGAGTATAATCTAGAATTAATGGAGGTATTAACGGGATTTAAATATATTGGAGAACAAATAAAATTATTTGAGGAGACAAAAAAGTATACATATGAATTTGGGTTTGAAGAAAGTTATGGATGTTTAATAGGAACATATGCAAGAGATAAAGATGCTTGTGTAGCAGTAATGAGTTTATGTGAGGCTGCATGTTATTATAAAAGTAAAGGATTAACTTTATGGGATCAAATGATTAATATCTATAAAAAATATGGTTTCTTTAAGGAAGATACAATTTCTTTAACATTTGAAGGAATAGAAGGAGCAAGCAAAATAAATTCAATTTTAGAGAATTTACGTAAACAATTACCAGATGCAATTGGAAAGTATAAAGTTATGAAAGTAAGAGATTATTTAAATGATACAGTTATAAATATGGAAACAAAAGAGATAGAAAATACAGGATTACCAAAATCAAATGTATTATACTATGATTTAGAAGATAATAATTGGTGTTGTGTTCGTCCTTCAGGAACAGAACCAAAAGTAAAAATATATGTTGGAGTAAAAGCATCAAGTGAAGAAGAAGCAACAAAAGAAGTATTAGATCTAGAAAATGCAATGAAAAATATTATGGGAGTATAAAAACAAGTGTATAATAAACTTTTATGTAAATTAGTTTATTATACACTTATTTTATAAAATAAAAGAAATCAATTAATTTATCATTAATATTAAAAATTTATTATTCATGCCAACCATTAATATTTTTACGTTTAATCGCTCCAATGATATTTGCACGAACCATAGGAATATCCAAATTAAGTTGTTTTATTAAATTTTTCATATATTCTCGTTTAGATGTTCCATCCATTGGACATACTTTATTCATTACTTGAATTTTATTTCGATTTATAAATCTATAAATGTCTTTTTCAGATGTCATAATTAGAGGCCTTATTAATGTAATTTTTGATCTATCCATATAAGTAACTGGTGCAAAAGTAGAGAGATTACCTGCATACAAGAAATTTAAAAAAAATGTTTCCAAAGCATCATCTTCATTATGACCTAGTGCAATCTTATTGCAATTTTCACGAATTGCAATACTATTAATAATTCCTCTTCGCAAGTTTGCACATAAAGAACAAGGATTTTTTTCTTTTCTTATATCAAATACAATTTCTTTAATATGACTATCTTCAATAAAAAGAGGTACATTTAGATCGTTACATATGGTTTCTAGGAAATCAGTATCAAAAAAATCAAAGCCGGGATTAATACTTATGGCAATTAAAGAAAATTTTTTAGGGTAAAATCTTTGTAAAGAGGATAATCCCATTAATAAAGTAATAGAGTCTTTACCACCTGACAATGCAACACCTATTTTATCATTTTCATCAATCATTGAATATAATTCAATTGCTTTTCTCATAGAACTTAATATTTTTTGCATGTAAATTTACTTCCAATCTTTTAAATTTTGACAATATTATAACATAAAAATGAGAAAATAATCAATATTTTGTGATATGAGGTGTTGAAAAATTATAATATCTAGTATATACTATAAAAAGTCTTATATGTGCTAGTAGCTCAGTTGGATAGAGCGACAGTTTCCTAAACTGCAGGTCGGGGGTTCAAGTCCCTTCTGGCACACCACAAGGAAAACCGCCATATCAATAGATTTAGCGGTTTTATTTATTACAAACATCTATTACATATTTTAAACAATTTACACATTTTCAATAGTTTAGTGTGTCAAAAAAGTGTGTCAGATTTTAATGTAATTATTTAACGAATTTGATATATCTTCCTTTTTAGAATCTAAATGTGTATAAATATCGTATACCATGTCAGCGCTAGAATGTCCCATAAGATTTTGTGCTTCTTTTATACCAATTCCTGCATAATATAACATTGTACAATAAGAATGTCTTAATTGATGTAAAGTAAATTTTATTTCTTTCAATTCTTCATCATTTTCATCTTTTTTATTTTTATTTTTTTTATTATTTGTGTCGTTATTTTTTTTATGATTTTCGATTTGGGTTTTGTTTATAAACAATAGAAAACTATCTAACATTCTTCTGATTGCCATATCAGATAACATTGTTTTATTGTCAGTTTGTTTTGTAAATAAATATTTTATTTTATTTTTTTTGCAATAGTCCAATCTTTGTTCTAACTGCGTGTACACAACATCAAGAATTGGAACCTGGCGACCTTTTTTATTTTTTGTACTTTTTATTTTAGCTTGATTATGAATAAAAGAAACAGCTTTATTAATAGATATTATTTTGTTTTTTAAGTCAATATCATTTATTTGTAATGCGGTAATTTCTTCTTTTCTCATGCCAGTATATCTTAATAACAAAAAGAAAAGACCATGCTTATGCTTGCTTGAACATTCTACAAGTAGCTTGTCTTCATCATCTGTTAATATTTTCTTTTCATTCCTAATAATTTTTGGACTTTTTATATTTAATGCAACATTTTTAACAATATAATCGCACTCGATTGCCTCATTCAAAATTGCTTTAGCAAACCTTACAACTTTTTGAGCAAGTTCCATGTGATTGTTTTCTAATAAATCTTTTTGAATATTTTGTATGTCGTATTTTCTTATATTTTTTAATTTTAAATTTCCTAGATTTTTAACCAAATAGTTGTTTACAATATATTTGTATTCTCTAACAGTTCCATCAGCTTTTCCAGCAGAATGAATATTAAGCCATTCTTTAGCAAACTGCTTAAATGTAATGCTATCATCTAGATAAATGTTTTTTGAGTCTAGATATTTAGCTTCTATATATTGCCTTTCTAAATCCTTTGGATCTTTAGAATATAATGTTTGTATTTTCCCGTTAACGCTTACTCTTTTCATTAGTCTGCCATCTTTACGTTTAGTATAAGTAAAAGCCATATAACCTCCTTAAATATAATTATTTTCTTTATAATATTGACAAGCTTGCATTGCTAATTCTTCACTAATATTTAATTCTTCTGCTATTTCATAGTAGTATTTAATACCTTTTTCTTTTAGTGTAGCAATTTTAGAAGCGGAAGCTAGTGTAGTAAACATCCATTTTTTTGTTCTATATTCTTTTTTTCTTATTATTGTTTCATCCGTGTCGATAGTGTAAAAGCAATCACAATAATAATGTCCCAGCTCTTCCGCAAGTAGTTCTTTTTCTTCACGAGAATTGTCTATTTTTGAATAATTTAATCCAATACAATAATCTTTATCTATTTTACCTATAATTGCCTTATTTTTCATTTTGAAGTTAATTACAAGTATATTTTCTTTTTCTGCAATTGAATATAATTTATCTAAATCCATTTCAATTTTTCCTCCGTTAAAATATGTAAAAAATCACTTGTATATTTTTTACATATTATTTAGAAAGTATTTTTTTCTTTTTAAGAAATAAATAATGTTAGGTATAAACCAAATAGCATATATTAATGCTGTTAGAATAATATTTTCTAAAATACTTGAATCATTATTAAATGCAGAGATTGTTGATATAAGAAAGGTTTTACATACATAATCACATATTAAAAATATCAGTATGACTCTATATCCTATTTCTTTTGATTTTTCTACTTTTATATAAGCTATTAGTGGAATTACTATATATAAAACTATATCTAATACAAGGCAAGATACACTAAAAAGGTCAAAAAAACCATTATATATGATATCGTAAGCTTGAAAAGCAAGAGAAAAAAGTCCAAAGAAAATCACTACAGGCAAATATATTTTATAAAAAAAGTTAAACCATTTTAGAGATGGAGTTGTGCTTTGAGCAGATGAATCTGTTTTTAATTTTTTTCCACAATTTCTACAATAATTATCGCTAGAATCAGATAATTCTTTACCACAATATTGACAATACATGATAACCTCCTAAAACTTCCTTTTAAATCAATTATTATACTGGACATAATAAATTGTTGTTTGCTTTTATTTTATTTTTGTTTTTTATATACTTTATTTATATCGTAAGCAAACATACCTAAACCATAAATACTTAATGTATATTGTAAAAATTGGTTGGCAAAACCGTTAATTCCTAACAGTGTTAAAATGTCTCCAATTCCAAGAATGCCATAAATAAGTATTACAAGTATAATAATTACATAGAGTGTTTTTCCTAAAATTTTAATTAAATCCATTTATTTATCTCCTTTGACTCTATTTTTCATTTCTTTATAAAATCTTAAAGCATCTGTTATTTCTTCTTCTGTAAGCCCTTCCATTTCCTTATGATAAGCAAATTCAAATTCATCTTTTAATTTATCTTCTGGATTACGTATGTTTGATTTACCTAAGAGGTAGTCTGTTGATACGTTAAAAAAATCTGCTAATTTTAGTGTCATTTCATCGTTAGGTTCTCTTTCATCTCTTTCATACATTCCTATAGTACTAGGAGAGACAGACATTTTTTTTGCTAATTCATCTTGTCTTAAATGTTTCTCCTCTCTTAATTGTTTTATTCTGTTTCCTACCATAATTAATCCCTCCTAACATTATAAATTATATCACACAAAATGTGTTAAGTAAACATAAAACACAAAATGTGCAAAAAAATAAAAAAATTACAAAAAAGGTATTGACAAAACACAGAATGTGCTATAACATTAAAACACGAAATGTGCAGGAGGTGAAAAATAATGCAAATATTAAAACAATTTAGAGAGTCTTTAGGGCTTACAATACAGGAATTTGCGGATAGTATAGAAGTTTCAAAATCATTGTATGAAAAAGTAGAAACAGGAGCTAGAAAGCCAAGCAGAAAATTCACAACTAAACTGAAGAAAGAGTATCCTCAGTTTGATGTAAACGTTTTTTTTACATAAAAACAACACGAAACGTGTTAAAATACAAATAAGGAGGTGAGATAGATGGCAACTAATATATGTAGTAGAAAAAGAACACCATTTGCAACAGTAAAGGAATTAGCAGAAGAATTAGGTTGTTGCGTTCAACAGATATACAAAACATTAAAAAGACCTGAGATGCAATCGTGTATAAAGAAAATAGGAACTGCAGGAATAAGAGTTAATAAAGAAGATTTCTACAAAATTATGGAACAAATTTATAGATAGGAGATGAATACGAATGAAAACAAGAAAGAAAAAACCAAATAAATTTAAAATTATAAGAACTCTAACAATACTACTAATAATACTATATGCATTATTTAGTAATGTAATAGCAAAAGAAGAAAGAGAACTAGTAGATTATACAGTATGCAAAAATGAGACAATTTGGAGTATTGCAAAAGAACACAAAGAAGAGGATGAAGATATACGCGAATATGTTTACGAGATCCAAAAGATAAATAACTTAGTAAACAAAACTTTATCTGATGGACAAGTAATAAAAATTTATAAATAGGAGGGAGTGGAAAATATGGGAAAAGAAAGCAAAAATGAAAAAGTACTCTATGTAAAAGATGTAAAAGAGCATAATGTAAAAAGAATAGCTAAAAAAGTAAAAGAGTTTAAATACGCTAAATCTATTTTTAGCAACAAAGTAAGGATAGCACCAGGCACATATATATACACAGAAAAATTTTAGAAAGGAGCGAAAGAAGAATGGAAGTAGCAATAATAATATCTTTTATGTCTATGTTAGCTATATTTATAACAATATTTCTATCTTTTAGGGCAATTGATGAACTAGCAACAGATTTTCTAGAAACAAATAAATTGTTGCAAGAAAAATATCAAGAAGTAGTAGAAGATAGAGCAAATTTAAGAGAAATCTGCAATGAATTAAGAATGCAAAAGATTAAAGACGAAAAAAGAACTATACAAAAAAGCATATTAGAAGAGACCGCAAAATCAATCTAATATGCATAATGAAATTCATAAATATGAACACATATCTTCTTACATTTTAGCATAAGTAAGATGGATATGATAGTGTAAAGTAATCTATGAAAAAATAGATTATGAAAATATTATCCCAAAAATGTAAAAAAAGCACATTGAAAAG
>CALXJL010000010.1 GCA_944388615.1 uncultured Clostridia bacterium | reverse complement strand
CTAAAATTCCATTATTATCATATAATAATTTATTATCATAATCATTTTTATATTTATTAAAATCACTTTTAATTTTTTCTATTTTTTCTTTTACTTGTAAAATATCTTTTTGTATTTCATCTTTTTTCTTTTTTATTGCTCCTGTTCTTATAACTATTCCATAATTATCTAGATTTAACTCTTCTGCTATACTCTTAAGTCTTTGCTTTTCTTTTATATCTTCTATTTTTTGAGATACAGTTACAAAATGAGTATCAGGAATTAGGGCACAATATCTTCCAGGCATATTAATATGTGTAGATACTCTTGCTCCTTTAGTATCTGTTCTATCTCTTTGAACCTGGACTAAAACCTTCATACCTTTTTTTACATACTGATTTATATCATGCTCTTCAAATAATACATTTTTATTTCCTGATTCCTCACTAACTTTAGGAATAATGTCTCTAATATGTAAAAATGCATTTTTCTCTTCACCAATATCTACAAAAGCAACTTGTAGTCCTTTTAATATATTTACAACTTTTCCAATATATACTTTTCCTTCAATTCTATTACTATTATTACTTTCCTGATACTTTTCTATTAAAATTCCATTTTCAACAACCGCTATAGTTCTATTTTCATCATTATCTACATTTATTATTAATTCTTTCATTGTACTCCTTTATCAATTATATTTATTCATAGCCATATCTATATCACTTTTTAATATTTCCTCAACTGCTTTTGTAGCTTTTTCTATTCCTTTTTTTATTAATTCATATTCATCATCAGTTATTTTATCTATTACATAATTAATAATATCTTCATCCTGCTTAGGTCTACCTATGCCTACTCTTACTCTCGGAAAATCTTCTGATCCCAAAGAATTGACAACAGATTTCATTCCATTATGTGTTCCTGGGCCTCCTTTTTTTCTTATTTTTATAGTACCTTTTTCAATATCCATATCATCAAATATTACTATAATATTTTCTAATGGTATTTTATAAAAATCTATAAATTTGACTATTGATTTTCCACTTAAATTCATATATGTTTGTGGTTTTACTACTATAACTTTCTCACCTTGTATATTACCAGTTCCATATAATGCCTCAAATTTTGTTCTATTTATTTTAATATCATTCTCTCCTGCAATTTGGTTAACAACATCAAACCCCATATTATGTCTTGTTTTGGAATATTCTGGTTCAGGGTTTCCCAATCCTGCTATTAAGTACATATTCTTAATCTTCCTTTCTCTGATATGCCTTATTAATTAATTTAATTAATTTTCCATTTTCATAAAAATCTCTTTTAGGTATTACATTTGGAACACATTCTTCATTTTTATATTTTTCTAAATATATAACAAAATCTTCATTTTTCCATTTTTCATTTCTAGTTACTAATGCTTTAGGATAAGAAATTTTCTTAAATTCTTTAAATTCCTTTTCTCCAAAACCATTTCTATCTGTCGCAATAATAAATAATTTATCACGTATTAATCTATTTTTTCTTCTGTTCCAATTTTTTTCTGTTTTTACAATATCATGATCATGTATAAAATAAATTTTTATATCATCTATTTGACCTACAATTACATCATCTTCATAATACATATTAATATCTTTTTGTAAATAACTATCTATATTATTTACAAACTTTATAAAATCAGAAGAATTAAAATCCACATTAATTGTTGGAGTATAAAATCTTTTTTTCATATCGTGATATACCACTCCTCCAATACAATTTTGAGATATAAAACTAATATCTTCAAAATCTGCAATTTCTCTCATATTATCTATTAATTGTAAAGTATCGGTATCCATTTTTAATTCATTCCTTCCTAAGAGTTATATGTTATCATCAAAATTTCTTTTTTTATTTCCGCATAATGGACATTTCCAATTATTTGGTAAATCTATAAATTTAGTTCCTGGCTCAATTTTATGTTCTATATCACCTATTTTAGGATCATAAATATATCCACAAGATGTACATTTACTAACTCCTGCCTCTATTTCTTTCATTCTGAAAAATTCTTTATATCCTATTCCAATTACAGCTATTACCATTAATCCAAATGATAAAGCTTTCCAAATACCACTTTCAAATAAAATTACCGCAAACATGCCAAATACAACACTTATACCATAAAGTATTAATACTGTTTCTTTTTGATTATATCCCTTTTCTATTATTCTATGATGTAAATGTCCTTTATCAGCTTGAAATACAGCCTTTATGGATTTTCCTGTAATAATCCTTCTTATTATTGCAGTTATAGTATCGAAAATTGGCAATCCCAATACTATCACTGGCAATACAATAACAACTGCAGTATATGTTTTGGCTACACCAATTATTGAAAGTACTGCTAATGTAAAACCTATAAAATTTGATCCAACATCTCCAATAAATGTTTTTGCTGGATTAAAATTAAATGGTATAAAGCCACTTAAAGCTCCAACTAATGCTGTTACAATCAATATAGCTATTAATGGAGAACCATTAAGTGCAAAAATTATTAATAAAGATACACATGATATAATAGATATTCCAGTTGATAATCCATCCAACCCATCTATTAAATTTATTGCATTTGTTATTCCTACAATCCATATTATAGTTATTATAGACGCAATCTCTTGGCTAAGATTTATACTTATTCCAAATGCTTTAATATGAATTGTCCCAATATTTATTCCTGCTAATACCACGACAGTTGCAGCTAAAAGTTGTCCTAAAAGTTTTACAACTGCCGGTATTCCTCTTATATCATCTATAAAACAAAAAATACTAAGAATAGCAATTCCTATAAATATTGCAATTAGTTTTTTAGCATACAATTCTGGACCAAATAAATTTAATTTTCCTTCTATTGTACATGTTATTATTAAATATATTATTGAGACTAAAAAACCTACTATAACAGCTAAACCACCTATTCTAGGTATTGGTTTTTTATGAACTCTTCTTTCGTCTTTTGGTACATCTATTGCCCCTACTTTATGAGCTAATTTTATAGTATATGGTGTTACAATAAATGATGTTATAAAAGCTAATAAAAATGCTATTGCAATATCTCCCCACATTTGTTTGCCTCCTGTATTTTTTCTTATATTTTAAGCTATTTTATAATATCATAAATATAATTCAAATGCAACGTCCTCATAAACGAATTTGAGATATTATCGGGAGTTCATAGTAATTCAATTGGTATTAAATTATTGTTTTTATCTAATGGAAATATATCTTTTGTTAAACATATTACTCCACCATTCCCAATCTCTAATCCGAATTTTTTTGTAACATCAAAATTTTTTATTGCTTGTTTTCCTGGATTATAACTTTTCTTTATTTCTAAAGGATATATTTTGTTATTATAAATAATTATTAAATCTATTTCTTTGCCATTATTATCTCTATAATAATATAAATATTTTCTACTATCTAATCCAGAATTTGCAAATGATTTAATAATTTCTGTTATAACATATGTTTCAAATATTGCTCCATTAAATGCACTTTTTTCCAATGTTATACTATCCATATATCCTGCCAAAAAACATGCTAATCCTGTATCCATAAAATATATCTTAGGTCTTTTAACAATTCTTGCAATATTATTATTGGAATAAGGTTGTAATAAATATACTAATCCCGAACTCACCAAAATAGATAGCCAGCTTTGTGCCGTCATATTGTTTATTTCTATAGAATTTGATATATCATTTATATTTAGCTCTTGTCCAGTTCTTACAGCAACTGATTCTATAAATTTTAAAAATTTTATTTCATCTTTTACATTAATAAGTTCTCTTATATCTCTTTCTATATATGTTTTTATATAAGTTTCAAAAAAATCTCTTGGCTCTATATTTGGATTTGAATATAATTCTGGATAATTTCCTTTTAATATTTTTCCATATAGTTCATCTACTTCTATTCTCCTTACTCTTTCTTTCTTTTCTAGTTTTTCATATATTGGTAAAAAAATTTCTTCTTCTTTTTTTTCTATTTCTCTATTTGATAAAGGATATAATTCTAAAATTCCTACTCTGCCTGCTAACGATTCACTAATACTTTTCATAGTATGAAATACTTGTGAGCCTGTTAGATAATATAAACCTGTAGCCTGTATTTCGTTATTTTCTAGATGCTCTTTCCTTTTCTCATCAACAATAATTTTTATATATGATAATAAATCAGGAGCATATTGAAATTCATCTATAATTAGTGGTGGTTTATATCTTTCCAAAAACATTTCTGGTTCCTCTATTGCTAATGTTCTTATAGATAAATTATCTAATGATATATAATTTAATTTATCTATTTCTTTTTTCTGTATATTATTTAATAGTGTAGTCTTTCCAACCTGTCTTGAACCTGTAATCATAATAACCGGGAATGCTTTTGCTAATTGATTAAGCTTATTTTCTATACTTCTTTTTATATATCCATCCATATTTCCACCTTCTTTTATCATTTATTATATTATTATTATATATCTTTTATTACTATTTTTCAATAATTTTATACAAATTTATAGTTGTGTTATAAATTTGTATAAAATAGGTGATGTAAAAAACTCAAGACTAAATTTCAATTTATCTTGATATTTAAACTTTGTTATAGTAAAATGATACCAGAAAATACAATAATTTTAGAAGGACTGATTTTGTGAAAAATGAAAAAAATAAAGATTTTAAATCTGGGTTTGTTTCTATTTTAGGTAGAACTAATGTGGGAAAATCAAGTATTCTAAATGCATTAGTAGGAGAAAAAGTTGCTGCTATTGCAAATAAACCGCAAACTACAAGGACAGCAATTCGTGCAATTGTAAACAGGGAAAATTCCCAGATAGTATTTATAGACACACCTGGAATTCATAAACCTAAAACCAAACTTGGAAACACTATGATTGATACTGCTTTTAGTGTTGTTCCAGATGTTGATATAGTTTTATTTGTTATAGATGCTACATCAACTGAAATTGGTAGAGGAGATTCAAAGATACTTGATAAAATAACGGAAGCTCATAGAAAAACAATTTTAATACTGAATAAAATAGACTTAGTTAAAGATAAAACTAAATTATTATCTTTAATAGATTTATATAATAAAGAATATAAATTTGAAGCTGTTATTCCAGTATCTGCAACCAAAAACCAGAATCTAGATATAATTTTAGATGAAATAGAAAAACACTTAAAAAACGGACCTGCATATTATGATATAGAGGAATATACAGATCAAACAATGCGAAATTTAGCTGAAGAAACTGTACGCGAAAAGGCCTTGCGTTTATTAGATGATGAAGTTCCTCATGGATTATTTGTTGAAACTGAAAAAATGAAAGAAAGAAAAACTAAAAATGGTGAATCAATATATGATATTGATGTTACTATATATTGTTTAAGAAATTCTCACAAAGGTATAATCATTGGAAAAAATGGTAATATGTTAAAACGAATTGGAACTTATGCAAGACAAGACTTAGAAAAAATGCTTGGCACCAAAATCAACTTAAAAATCTGGGTCAAAGTAAAAGAAGATTGGTTAAATAATGATTCCTTTGTAAATAAATTTAAAATATAACAATTAGAATAAAAAATAATAAAAATGTAAAAGATACTAATAGACAAAATAAAAGGAGCTGATTATATGATAAAACAATTGGCATGGAATACTTTTAAGAATACAGGTAATATAAATACTTTTTTGGAATTAAGAGAAGTAGAAAATGTACAACAGAATTTGAATTGTAATATAATTAAAAGCAATATAGAAAATCAGAAGGTGGAAAACTATGGGGATAATAAAGACCAAGGGAATAGTTATTTCAGAAAATAACTTAGGCGATTTTGATAAAATGGTTACACTATTAACCCCATCTGGTAAAATAGGTTGTTCAGCCAGAGGTGCTAGACGAAACCAAAGTCAACTAATGGCTGGCACCCAATATTTATGTTTTGGGGAATATATGATATTTAAAAGTAGTAACTCTTACAAAATAAATTCTTGTGAGACAATTGAAGTTTTTTATAATTTACGTATAGATTTAGATAAATTAAATTATGCTGCACATATTACTAAAATTATTCAAGATACCACATATGAAAATCAAAGTACATATAAGATTTTACAGTTATTTTTAAATACTTTATATGCAATTTCAGAAACAAATAAAAATATTGATTTGATTTTATCTGCTTTTAAAATGCGTTTAATGTGTTTATTAGGCTTTATGCCAAATATTAGAAATTGTGTAAATTGTTCTACTGAAGATTCTATACAATTTTTTAGTTTAAAAGATAATGGTTTTAAATGTTCATCATGTGGTAAGTTAGATACTTCATGTATTTCTTTGTCTCCTACCACAATTGATGCTTTAAGATATATTATTATGTGTGATTCTAAAAAACTTTTTTCTTTCAATTTACCAGATGATTCACTCACAGAATTGAAATTAGTTTGTAATTTATATCTAAATGAAAAATTAGAGAAAGAATATAAAATATAACTTTTGAACTTTAGGGACATTCCTTTAAGTTCTTTTTGTTTTATCTTTTATTTTATTTTCTTAGTACTATAAAAATTTTCGTTTTTTGCACCTATAAGTTTATATTTACTCTATAGAGTCTGTTAATATTTACCATATAATGCTAAATTGTAGGTAAATTTTAATTAAGAGGTGATTGTATTGGCAGTTGATTATTCTATTATTGGCGAAAGATTAAAAAAAGCAAGACTTGGCAATTCTATGACCCAAGAAGATCTAGCAGAAAAATTAGATGTTTCTGTTGCATTCTTAAGTAGAGTTGAAAGAGGTAGCTCACATATTAATTTAAAAAGACTTAGTCAGGTTTGCTCTATTTTAGATGTTGATGAAGGTTATATATTAAATGGGGTTTCAGCTGATTCAGATAATTATCTTGAAAATGAATTTCATGATTTACTTAAAGCCTGCTCCCCTGAAAAGCAAAAATTAATTTATGATATAGCAAAAGTGATTGCAAAAAGTTAAATTTGCAATCACTTTTCATTTAAGATCTGTCCCTAATTGGACATTTTGTCCACTTGGGGACAGACCTTTGTTCAATAGTAAAGTTCTCTTATTTTTTATAAGTGCATTACTCTTGATTTTATCTCTTTTGTTTTTCCATTATTCCAAAAATTCTCACCTAAATATCCACATGTACGTCTTACTACATTCATTTTACTATGATCCTTATTTCCACAATTTGGGCATTCCCATTCATCATTTTCATTTAATTCTATTTCTCCATCAAACCCACATACTTGGCAATAATCTGATTTAGTATTAAATTCTGCATATTGAATATTATCATATATAAATTTAACAACTTCTTCCAATGCTTCTAAATTATTTTTCATATTTGGTATTTCTACATATGAAATAGCTCCACCAGATGATATAGGTTGAAATTCACTTTCAAATTTTAATTTTGTAAACGCATCTATTTTTTCTCTAACATCTACATGATATGAATTTGTATAATATCCTTTATCTGTTACATCTTCAATTGTTCCAAATTTTTCTTTATCTATACGAGCAAATCTATAACATAAGCTTTCTGCTGGTGTTCCATATAATGCAAAACCTAAGCCAGTCTCTTGTTTCCATTTATCTGTTGTATTTCTTAAATGTGTCATTAATTTTATTGCAAAGTCATGACCTTCTTTAGTTGTATGAGAAACACCTTTCATTAATTTTGTTGTTTCATATATTCCTATATATCCTAAAGATAATGTAGAATATCCATTTTTTAATAATTTATCTATTTTTTCACCTTTTTCAAGTCTTGCTATAGCACCACTTTGGAAATGTATTGGTGAAATATCTGATGATGTTCCTAATAATGCATAATGCCTACACATTAATGCTTCTTTACAAATTTCCAATCTTTCATCTAATAAATTCCAGAATTTTTCTTCATCTCCATCTGCTATAATTCCAATTTGAGGTAAATTTATACTTACAACACCTTGATTAAATCTTCCTTCAAATTTATAATTTCCATTCTCGTCTTTCCAAGGTGATAGGAAACTTCTACATCCCATTGGACTAAATACATTTCCTTCATAATTCTCTCTCATTTTCTTTGCAGATATATAATCTGGATACATTCTTTTTGCTGAACATTTTACTGCAAGTCTTGTTAAATAGTCGTATTTTCCACCTTTTAGACAGTTATGTTCATCTAGCACATAAACAAGTTTTGGGAATGCTGGTGTTATATATACACCTTTTTCATTTTTTATTCCTTGTAATCTTTGTTTTAACACTTCTTCTATTATCATAGCATTTTCTTCTATATATTCATCATCTTCTCTTAAGTTTAAGAATAATGTTACAAAAGGAGACTGTCCATTTGTTGTCATCAATGTATTTATTTGGTATTGAATTGTTTGCACACCTGCTGCAAGTTCATCTTTTAACCTATCTTGAACCATTTCTTCAATCATTTCATTTGGTATTTTACCTGCATATTTTTCATTTATTTTACGTCTAAATTTATCACGACTTATTCTTAGGTATTTTCCTAAATGCCTTAAGTCCACAGATTGTCCACCATATTGATTACTTGCTACTGTTGCTATTATTTGTGTTGTTACAGTACAAGCAACTTGGAAACTTTTTGGGCTTTCTATCATTTTTCCATTTGTTACTGTTCCATTATCTAACATATCTCCAATATTTATTAAACAACAGTTAAATATTGGTTGAAGGAAATAATCTGCATCATGGAAATGTAATACTCCATCTTCATGTGCTTTTGATATTTTTTCAGGTAATAACATTCTTTTTGTTAAATCTTTTGATACTTCTCCTGCTATATAATCTCTTTGTGTTGATGCTAATAATATGTTTTTATTAGAATTTTCTTGTGCTAATTCTTGATTTTCATTTCTTATTAATCCTAATATTGATTCATCTGTTGTATTTTGTTTTCTAACTAATGCTCTTGTATATCTATATACTATATATTTTTTAGCAAGCTCATATTTTCCTAAACTCATTAATTGTTCTTCTATTATATCTTGAATATCTTCTACTAGCATTCTTTTTTTGTCTAATTCTTCAATATAATTTATTATTCCTTTAATATCTTGTTTACTTGCTCTTTCTTTTTGTTTTACTTCTTTATTTGCTTTTTCAATTGCTATTGATATTTTGCTTCTATCATAATCTACAGCTCTTCCATCTCTTTTTATTACCTTCATTTTTATTTCCCCTTTCTGTTTTGTATGCGTTTATTATATATCACTATTTTAAATTTTCTGTTGCAATTGCAACTTTTAATTTCTTTTTTTTAGAATGATTTTATACTAAGCTTGTCTCTAATCAATTTTCTTTTATTACATTTTTGTTTCATTATTTTTATTTTTATATTAAATAAATTATCCCTATTTTACCTGTGTTTTCCATGTATCTTTTTTCCAATTGCATAAATCTTCTTATTTTTCTGTTGCAATTGCAACTTTTCATGATATAATACAAATAATATTTTTTGAAGGTGAGTTTATGATTAACGATTTTAATATAGATGATTTTATTAATAATTTCGAAAAGGGTTGCACAAGATGTCAGAGAAAAACATTTACAAAAGGTGAAATTATAACTACATATATCGCAAAAAGAAATCAAGTATGTATTATTTTAAGTGGTACTGCAGATTTATTAAGATATGATTTTAATGGAAATAAAAATATAATAGAACATTTTACTAAAAACGATATTTTTGGTGAGTTATTCTATACTATTTCAACTAATAATGAACTTTTCGTTCAAGCAAAAACTAAAACCGAAGTCTTATTTTTTATATATGATGATATTCAAAAAAAATGTAAAAAAACTTGTAAATTTCACGAAGAACTTTCTTCTAATTTACCAAAATTAATTTTAACAAAAATAGTGGATTTAAATACTAGAATAGAACTTCTTACCAAGCGTACTATAAGAGAAAAATTATTAGGATATTTTTCTATATTATCTACAAGATCTTTTAGTAAAACTTTCCTTTTACCTTTTTCTCTTACAGATTTAGCAGATTATTTAAGTATTGATAGAAGTGCGATGATGAGAGAACTTAGCACTTTAAAAGAAGATGGAATTATAAAAAAAGTTGGAAATAAAATTACATATTTATAGACTTTCCAATAATCTACAAATTTTCACAAATTTTTCATTGATTATTAAAATATAATATGGTATTATACTCTATGGTATTTAAAATTATTATAGGAGGTTTAATATGGATTTTAAACAATGGAATGGATTCAATAAATCTGGTGAATGGACAAAAGAAATTGATGTTCGTGGATTTATTCAATATAATTATACTCCCTATACAGGAGATTCTAGTTTCTTAGCAAATGCAACAGAAAGAACAAAAAAACTTTGGAATGAAGTTTTAGAACTTTATAAAAAAGAAAGAGAAAATGGCGGAGTTTTAGATGCAGATTGTAAAACCCCTTCTGCTATCAATGCTTATGATGCAGGGTATATAGATAAAGAATTAGAGCAAATAGTAGGTCTTCAAACAGATGCACCTTTAAAAAGAGCTATTATGCCTAATGGTGGTATTAAAATAGTAAAAAAATCATGTGAAGCTTATGGTTATAAAGTAGATGAAGAAACAGAATATATTTATAATCATTTAAGAAGAACTCATAATGATGGTGTTTTTGCTGTATATACACCAGATATAAGAGCTGCAAGAAGTTCTCATCTAATTACAGGTCTTCCAGATGGATATGGACGTGGAAGAATAATTGGAGATTACAGAAGAGTAGCTTTATATGGTGTTGATGCACTTATTGAGGAGAAGAAAACTGAACTTTATACATTAGATACAGATGATTTTACCGAAAAAGTTATAAGAGAACGTGAAGAAATTCATGACCAAATTATGGCTTTAGAAGATTTAAAGAAAATGGCCGAAAGATATGGATTTGATATCTCAGTTCCTGCATCAAATGCTAAAGAAGCTATACAATGGTTATATTTTGCTTATCTTGGTGCTATTAAAGATCAGAATGGTGCTGCTATGAGTATTGGTAGAACATCTACTTTCTTAGATATATATATAGAAAGAGATCTAGAAGCAGGTTTAATAACAGAAGAAGAAGCTCAAGAATTAATGGATCATTTTGTAATGAAATTAAGATTAGTTCGTTTCTTAAGAGCTCCTGAATATAATGAATTATTTAGTGGTGATCCTGTTTGGGTTACAGAAAGTATTGGTGGAATGGGAATTGATGGTAGAACTTTAGTTACTAAAAATTCATTTAGAGTTCTACACACACTTACAACACTTGGTCCTGCTCCAGAACCAAATCTAACAGTTCTATGGTCTGTAAATTTACCAGAAGGATTTAAAAGATTCACATCAGAACTATCTATTAAAACATCTTCTATTCAATATGAAAATGATGATTTAATGAGAATTACTTTAGGAGATGATTATGGTATTGCTTGTTGTGTTTCTGCAATGAAAATAGGTAAACAAATGCAATTCTTTGGTGCTAGAGCAAATCTTGCAAAAACTTTATTATATGCTATAAATGGTGGTAGAGATGAAAAATCTGGAAAACAAGTAGCACCTAAATTTGAGGCTATTACTTCTGAATATTTGGATTATGATGAAGTAATGCAAAAATTTGATACAATGATGGATTATGTAGCAAAAATTTATATAAAAGCTTTAAATGCTATACATTATATGCATGACAAATATTCTTATGAAGCTTTAGAAATGGCTCTACATGATAAAGATATTTTAAGAACAATGGCTTGTGGAATAGCTGGACTTTCAGTAGTAGCAGATTCTTTATCAGCTATAAAATATGCTAAAGTAAAAGTTATTAGAGATGAAACAGGACTTGCTGTTGATTATAAGGTTGAAGGTGATTTTCCTAAATTTGGAAATGATGATGATAGAGTAGATTCAATTGCTGTAGAATTAGTTAAAACATTTTTAAGAAAACTTCAAAGATATCAAACTTATAGAGATTCAAAACATACTTTATCTATACTTACTATTACATCTAATGTAGTATATGGTAAAGCAACAGGAAATACTCCTGATGGTAGACGTGCTGGAGAACCTTTTGGACCTGGAGCAAATCCTCTTCATGGTAGAGACAAAAATGGAGCTATTTCAGTAATGAACTCTATAGCTAAATTACCATATGAATATTCAGAAGATGGTATTTCATATACATTCTCAATAACACCTGCTACTTTAGGTCATGATCTTAATACACAAGTTGATAATCTAGTTTCTATGTTAGATGGATATTTTAAACAAACTGGACATCATATAAATGTAAATGTTTTTGACAGAGCATTATTAGAAGATGCAATGGAACATCCTGAAAAATATCCTCAATTAACAATACGTGTTTCTGGATATGCCGTTAATTTTATAAAATTAACAAGAGAACAACAATTAGATGTTATAAATAGAACAATTCATGAAAAAATATAATTATTGGGGAGATTTCATCTCCCCTTTATAAAAGCTCGAAAATATAATAGAGAGGATGATATTATTTTGGAAATAAAAGGTAGGATTCATTCATTTGAGAGTATGGGAGCAGTTGATGGACCTGGCCTTAGATACGTTATTTTTATGCAAGGCTGTCCTTTAAAATGTAAATACTGCCAGAATAGAGATACATGGGATTTACATGGAGGCAATATTTATAGTGTTGATGAAGTAATAGAACAAATTTTAAAATATAAAAACTATATTACTCCCAAAGGTGGTATTACTATTAGTGGTGGTGAACCTCTACTTCAAACCGATTTTTTAACTCAACTTTTTACTAAATTAAAAAAATATAATATTCATACTGCTATAGATACTTCTGGGTGTTTTTCATTAACAGAATCAATAAAAAAATTAATTGATTTAACAGATTTATTTTTACTTGATATAAAATGTATAAATGATGAAAAATGTATAGATTTAACTGGAGTATCTAATAAAAAAGAGGTAGAATTTGCTAAATATTTAAGCTCTATAAATAAAGATATTTGGATTAGACAAGTTATTATACCAGGAATTACTGATGATGAAAATGATTTACTTAAATTAAAAGATTTTATTTCCTCACTTGGTTCAGTAAAAAAAGTAGAACTTCTTCCATATCATGATTTAGGGAAATTTAAATGGACTGATTTAGGAGTAAAATACGAACTTGAAGGTTATAGAACTGCAAATAATGAAGATATATCAAGAGCAAGAAAAATATTAGAAATAAACTAACCCGAAATACTGAGACTATATAAAAAATATACAGTCTCAGTATTTTTTTACGAATTAATTATTAATTACAAAAGCATAATTTTAACTAATAGAAAAAAAGAACTTTAAGGAAAAAGATGTTCCTTAAAGTTCATTTTTTACTAATCTCTTATATAAATCTCCTTTTTCTTCAAAATTTTTAAAATATCCATAACTTGCTGCAGCAGGTGATAATAAGCAACTTTTTTCTTTTTGAGTTACTTGTTTTGCCGTATTAACTGCTTCTTCCATTGTTTCAACAATATACTTCTTTTCTTTTCGCAAATTTTTAGCAATATCGTGACCAGTTTGTGGCATACATATAATATTATTAATATCACTATTATTTAAATAATTTATAAATTCTATATAATCTACTCCTCTATCCATTCCACCTATTATTAATGTATCTACATTTTTTAGTGCCTTAATAGCTTGTATTGTAGCCATTGGAACAGTTCCTATACTATTATCATAATAAAATACATTATCATACTTTCCTACTAATTCAAGCCTATGTTCTAATGTTTTAAATTCAGAAATACTCTGTATAGTTTTATCTAAATCTAGTTCTAATATTTCTGAAACTCCGAAGTGCAAACATTATATTATTTAAATTATATTCGCCTAATAGATTTCTAGGTAAATTTGTATCATATATAGATTTATTTTTAAAATAAACATTTTCATTATTTATATATATATCACTTTTTGGTTTTCCTTCTAAACTAACTTTATAAGTTACAGAATTAGTATCTTTCACCAATCTTTCCAATGTCTTGTCATCAATATTATACAATAAATAATCATCATTTTTTTGATATCTAAATATATTACATTTAGCCATTGCATATTTTTCAAAAGACTCATAATGATCTAAATGTTCTTCATAAATATTTAATAATATTGCTATATTAGGAGATAATTCCATATATTCTAATTGATGTGATGACATTTCCAATACTAATATCATATCTTCTTGTAAAACATCTATATAATCAAATACAGGAACTCCAATATTACCTAATAAAATACTATTTTTCCCTTGATCTTGTAATATTTTATTTATTAATGAACTGGTTGTGCTCTTACCTTTTGTACCTGTAATACCTATAGTAAAATTATTAAAAAATTCCAATAATAATTCTAATTGTGATTTTATTTTATAAGAATATAATGTTGTATCAATTCCCACAAAAGATATTCCAGGTGACTTCATTATAATATCATATTCTTCTAACCCTTCTAAATATCTATCTCCACTTATAAATTTTACATTATCATCTTTTTCAAGAAAATCATAATTTTTTTGAAAATCCTCTCTTTTATCTGCTATATATAATTTTTGATTTTTTATATATTTACGTATAAGTTTATATGTAGATTCTCCTTCTTTTCCAAATCCCAATATTATTATTTTTTTGTTTTCTAAATATTTAATTAAATCATTAATCATTGAAAAATACCTCTTTTCTCAATATAGCGTTTTGTTCTTCAGTTAAATTATTTTCATTATTATATCTTTTTGTAATATCATTTTTCAAATCTACTAATCCATAATTATTTTTATAATATTCTAGTAGATATGGTAATTTTTCATTAGATTTTTCTATTCTATCTATTGTTAAACTTATTGCATAATTAACCTCTTCAAATGTACCTACACAATCAAAAGGTTTTACTCTAGCATTTCCTGTTAATTCTAAAAATATTGGTAATAAGTTCTTATTTTCAAACATATCCTCTCCAAAAATTTGAATTAATTTTTGCTTATACAAATATGGACTAAGTATTATATATGCAAATAGGCATTTCGCACAATTACAACACCATTTCCACGGAGTTTGTTTGCTACCCACATTGCAACTTTTGAATACTTGGTGATATTTTTCATGTTTTGAAAATATTTTTGCTATTTGCAATTCATTTAAAGGTCTTAAAAAACTAAAGTATTTAACTGGTGCTTTTAAATATTTATTTGTATAATCTATAAAATCACATTCAAATTCGAAACTTTTTGAATATTGATGATTTATTTTCTTTCCTATTACATTTGATTCATTTGCACTATTTTCATTTGATAATGCAATATATTTTTTTGATAATAAATATGCTATAAAATAAGACACAAATGCTAACATAGTAGAAAAAGGTGTATGCCCATTAATAAAACCTTTATTATTAAGATCTATTATTTTTTTATCTATAGTTCTATAAACTTCTATTATATTATCACTTGAAAATCCTGCTATTTGAGCACACTTAAGCGTTACCTCTTTTGGATTAATTATTAAACAATAATCTGTTTGTTTATTTATTGGTAAGGTTTCAAGTGTTACAACAGAATCCTTTCCCCCTCCTATTGGAACTATATATCCATCAGATTTATCTGCTATATTATCATATTTTATTTCACTTTCTTGATTTAAACATTCTATATTCATAAAATCTTTTATATTTGTTTCTATATTATTTGTAAAAAATAATTCTCCTAATCCATAAAAATATAGTTTTTTCCACCAATCAATTTGATCTTTGTTTAAATATCCGCATTTTATTATCACTTTGGGAGAACAAGTGCATTTCCAATAACTAATAAGCTCAATAAGACCTATATGAAATACCATGTTTTTTACAAATTCACTATCCAATGTTTTTATTTTAAATTCTTTTTTTAATATTTTTAAATTCGGATTAAATTTTATAAGTCCTGGTATCTCAAATTCATATTCTAAATATATTGCCTCATTGTCATCTCTAATTATATATTTATTATAATAAAATTCTTTATATTTTTCTCTATATTGTTTGAATTCTAATGATTTATCCATTCTAATTTGTCCTTTCTGAACTTTAGGGACGTTCCTTAAAGTTCATATCTTTTCCTTACTATTATTAGTATTCCTTGTTAATTTTTTTTGATACAAATCTCTCTATCATTTTTGAAGTTTAGGTAGCTTACCTAAACTTCAATCTCCAAATGAAATTCCTATATTTCTTGCTGTTTTCATTAAATCATTATCCATAGTAACATATCTAACATTGCTCTGGCTTGTTCCTCCTTGAACTGCACCTATTTCTTTATTATCTCCTACAACCTCTTCTAATGGTACATAATCTAATTTTCCGTTTTTTATAACTGTTAACACATTAAATTTACCCTCTAATGCTAATTCCATTGCTTTTGCACCATATTTAGTTGAAAGCACTCTATCAAATGCTGTTGGTGTTCCTCCTCTTTGCATATATCCTAAAACAGTACAACGTGTTGTTAATCCTGTTAATTCTTGTAATTGTTTTGCTACTATTTGTCCTGCTCCACCTAATTGTTCATTAATAACGCCTTCTCCTCCGCTTCTTTCATTTGCTACAGAAACTTTTCCTCCTTTTGGGTATGCACCCTCTGCCACTACAACTATACTAAATTTTTTACCCATTTCTGCTCTTTTTCTTATCGCATCTGCGGCTTTTTCAATATCATATGGAATCTCTGGAATAAGTATTACATCTGCACCTCCCGAAATTCCTGATTCTAATGCTATCCATCCTGCATATCTGCCCATAACTTCTAAGACCATTATTCTATGGTGTGTTTCAGCTGTTGAATGTAATCTATCCAAAGCTTCTGATGCTACAGATACAGCTGTATTATATCCAAATGTAATTTCTGTACATGCTACATCATTATCTATTGTTTTTGGTACACCTATTACATTTAATCCTCTTACTGCAAAATCCCTTGCTGATTTTTGTGTACTATCTCCTCCCAATGTAAATATACAGTCAAAACCATCATTTCTAACATTATCTATACAAACTTGTGATAAATCTTTATAAACAGTTTGTCCATTTTCTTCTACCGGATATTTAAATACATTTGCATTTGTTGATGAACCTATTATAGAACCTCCTTTGTGTAGTATTCCAGATGCAGAATTTCCACTTGTTAATTTAACAAATTCGTTTTTTAACATTCCTCTATAACCATCTATAAAGCCATAACATTCCACACCATTATGTTCTGCTGTTTTTACAATAGCTCTAATAACAGCATTAAATCCAGATACATCTCCTCCATTAGCCAAAATCGCTACTTTTTTTATCATATTTTTACCTCCCATAAATCATATTAAACTCTAGCCTCTAACTCAAATAAATTTGGTAAGATGCTAGAGTCTAAATTGTATAAGTTTAACTTATATAAAAAATTCTTTTACTAAAATCCTTTTACCTCATTACCATAATATGCATCTAATAATATTTGTTTTAATTCTGTTACTAATGGTAATCTTGGATTTGCTGTTGTACATTGATCTTCAAAAGCTCTATCTGCTAACATATCTACTTTTGCTAAAAATTCTTGTTCATCTACTCCAGCTTCTTGCAATGATTTTGGAATTCCAACTTCTTCATTTAATTTTTGAACTTCTTTTACTAAAGAATCAACCCCTTCTTCTACTGTTGATGAAGCAAATCCCATTCTTTTTGATATCTCAGCATATTTTTGATCTGCTATAAAATATTCATATTTAGGGAAAGAAACGAATTTTGTTGGTTTTGTTCCATTATATTTTATTACATATGGTAATAATATTGCATTTAATCTACCATGAGGTAAATGAAATTCTGCACCTAATTTATGTGCCATTGAATGACATACTCCTAAAAATGCATTTGTAAATGCCATACCTGCTATACAACTTGCATTATGCATTTTTTCTCTAGCATAACTATTACTTCCATTATTGAATGCTTCTCTCAAGTTCTTAAATACTAATTCTATAGCTTTTTCTGCTAAACCATCTGTATAATCAGATGCCATATTAGAAACATAAGCCTCTAGAGCATGTGTCAATACATCTATACCTGTATCTGCAGTAACACTCTTTGGAAGAGTCATTACTAAATCTGGATCCACTATTGCAACATCTGGTGTTAATTCATAATCAGCTAATGGGTATTTCTTATTTTTCTCTTTATCAGAAATTACTGCAAAAGATGTAACTTCTGAACCAGTTCCTGAAGTTGTTGGTATTGCTACCATTTTTGCCTTTTGTCCTAACTTAGGAAATTTATAGGTACGTTTTCTTATATCCATAAATTTCAATTTTAATCCCTCTACATCTGCATCTGGATGCTCATAAAATAACCACATACCTTTTGCAGCATCTATTGGACTTCCACCACCAATAGCTATTATAACATCTGGATTAAATTCATTCATCATTCTTACACCCTTTTTTATAGTTTCAAATGATGGATCTGGTTCTACTTCTGAAAATATTTCAGAATGAACATATTCATTTCTATTTCTTAAATGATATAAAATTTTATCTACATAACCTAATTTAACCATTGAAGGATCTGTTACTATAAATGCTCTTGTGATATCTGGCATTTTTTCTAAATAACCAATTGAACCTGCTTCAAAATAAATTTTTTCTGGAATTTTAAACCATTGCATATTAACTCTCCTTTTCGCAACTCTTTTTATATTTATTAAATTTACACTTGATACATTGGATGTTGTTGAATTTCCTCCAAATGTTCCACATCCTAATGTAAGTGATGGTACATTTGTATTATATATATCTCCTATTGCACCATGAGTTGATGGTGAGTTTACAATAATTCTTCCTGCCTTTACAGTTTCTGAAAATTTAAGTATTGTTTCCTTATCTTCTGAATGAATAACTGCAGAATGTCCAAGCCCTCCAAATTCTATTAATTTTTCTGCTAATTCAATTCCTTCATCACTATTATTTACTACATAATAAGTAAGTACTGGACTTAATTTTTCCTTTGAAAATGGATATTCTATTCCAACTCCATTCTCATGCAACACTAATACTTTAGTATTTTCTGGTACATCTATTCCCGCTTTTGCTGCTATTTTCCTTGGAGATTGTCCTACAATATCTGCATTAAGTGCACACCCTTTTTCCTTTATAAACATGCTTTCACGAAGTCTATTTGTTTCATCTTCATTTAAGAAGTAACATCCAGCTTCTTTCATTAATTTCTCAAATTCTTCATGTATTTCCTTATCCACTATTACAGATTGCTCTGAAGCGCAAATCATTCCATTATCAAAAGATTTTGATAATACTAAATCATTTACAGATGTTTTTAATTTTGCAGTTTTATCTATATAACAAGGTACATTTCCTGGTCCAACACCTAGTGCTGGTTTACCACATGAATATGCAGCTTTAACCATACCTGTTCCACCTGTTGCTAAAATTAGATTTACACCTGGATGATTCATTAATAAAGTGGTCGCTAAAATAGATGGTTCTTCTATCCACAATATACAATTTTCTGGTGCTCCTGCTTTTACAGCTGCATCTCTTACAATCTTTGCTGCAGCAACACTACATTTTTGTGCAGATGGATGAAATCCAAATATTATAACATTTCTTGTTTTAGCAGAAATAATTGATTTAAACATTGTTGTAGATGTAGGGTTTGTTACAGGTGTTACTCCTGCAATTATTCCAATTGGTTCTGCTATTTGAACATAACCTTCTTCCTCATTTTCATCTATTATTCCTACCGTTTTATCATATTTTATACTGTGATAAATATATTCTGTAGCAAACATATTTTTAGTTATTTTATCTTCATATATGCCTCTTCCGAGTTTCTTCAACAGCTAATTTTGCAAGTTCCATATGATGTTCCAATCCTGCCATTGACATTGCCTTTATTATATTATTTACTTGTTCTTGATCAAGTTTTTTAAATTCTTCAGATGCTATTTTTGCTTTTTCTACAAGATCGTCAATCATTCCTTGCACTTTTAACTTTTCTTCTTCACTATATTCTGCCATTTAAATCCAGTCCTCCTTTGATCCTTATATTTTATCCTTATTTTATGCTTTAATTATATTATATATACAATAAAAGTCAATAACTTTAGAATGAAATTTTTCTTCCCTCTCAATACAAAGAAGACCTTATAAAAATACATTACTAAAATATACTTTTATAAGGTCTTCTTTATATGAATTCATATTTTTTTATATAAATTTCAATTATTTTTTATTTACTAAATCTTTTAGTGCTTTTCCAGCTTTAAATACTGGTGCTTTTGATGCAGGTATTTTGATTTCTTCTTTAGTTTGTGGATTTCTACCTTTTCTAGCTGCTCTTTTTCTTACTTCGAAAGATCCAAATCCAACTAGTTGTACTTTATCTCCTTCTACTAGAGCTTCAGTTACAACTTCAACAAATGCATTAACTGTTGCTTCTGCATTCTTTTTTGTTTCTCCTGTTTTAGCTGCGATTGCTGCTATTAAATCTGATTTGTTCATGATTTATTACCTCCTATAAGATTGTATGTAGATTCCTTTTTTATCTACTATTAACATTATTCGCCAAACTTATACAAAATCCTTCTTTTTTTATTGATTTTTTTGTTGAAACCTTTTTGTCTGTAAGATTCACCATTTTTTTATGAAAAAATAACATTCTTTTTGTGAAATTTTTTTTTTAATATATTACTGTTTTCTCTAGAAATTTACATATTTTAGTTCCATATGGAATCATACATATCTCTTCTTTTGTAAATATCTTGAAAATTACTACCACTACTAAATATACCACTACTGCTACTAAAATTGCTATTATTGTAGCCAATTTTTCTGATATTATTCCTGCTAATATTATATATGATGCATATGATATTATTCCCATAATTGCAGCCGCAAATGCTGGTTTTACAAAAAATCTTGAAATATCTAATTTTAGTCTCATACTATTATTCAAAACTCTAAAACCTATAAAAAATGCTATTGCATGACATACTCCTGTTGCTATTGCAGCTCCTATTACACCTATTTGTGGTATTGGTACTAATATTAAATTTAAAATTAACTTAGTTAATACTCCTATAGTTAATGCTACTGCAGGGACCATTATTTTGCCCAAGCCTTGGAGTGCTCCATTCACAGTTTGTTCTAGCATCATAAATATTATAGCAATTGAACTTACCTGTAAAATAGTAGCTCCTGCATTTGCATTTGGGAATAATAAATTTAATATTGGTTGTGCCAGAATTATCATTCCTACCATACAAGGTAAGCCTAAAACCATTGTTACCATTAAAGAAAATCTAGTTCTTTTTACTGCTGTTCCCATGTCTTTTTTTGCTCTTGCTGCTGATATAGCAGGAACTAGAGCTGTAGCAAAAGCTATATTAAATGATAATGGTAAATTTGTTAATGTATCTACTTTTCCACTCAATATACCATATTGAGCAGTTGCCTCTTCTTCAGTTAAAAATGTTTTTAAAGATCTAACCACTGTTGTTGCATCTATATTTCTATTTAAATTCATTAATATTGCACTAATTGTTAAAGGTATAGATACTGCTAATAGCATTTTAGCAATTTGTTTTGCTGTTTTATACTGATAATTTTTTGTTTTTATTCTTTCTTTCGCAAAATCCTCTCTTCTAACTCTATAATACATAAATAGATAAATAAAACTACCAATAGTTGAAATAGTTGTAGCCACATTTGCTGCATCATCCATCAAAGCTGTATTTGAAC
>CALXJL010000009.1 GCA_944388615.1 uncultured Clostridia bacterium | reverse complement strand
CTTTTCAATGTGCTTTTTTTACATTTTTTGGATAATATTTTCATAATCTATTTTTTCATAGATTACTTTACACTATCCTCTTTTATATATCATAACTTGCTTAACATTGTATCACACTTTACATAAAATTGCAAATAAAGTATTATTTGTTATAATTCTTACTTTTACTGTTAATAATATATTAAAGTTTGATTGTAAAGGATTTGATAAATTATGAAACTGGGACTCGCTCTTTCTGGTGGTGGAATAAGGGGGATTGCTCATGCTGGAGTATTAAAGGCATTAGAAGATAACAACATAAAAATAGATATAATTGGTGGAACAAGCTCTGGAAGCATGATCGCAACACTCTATGCAATGGGATATTCTCCATATTATATTTATTTATTATTCAAAAAATATGCTATTAATATTGCTAAAACTAATACTTTTCCTTTTTTATTAGGTATAGATAAAATTTTTAGAAAAACTAATATAACTGGAATGAAATCTGGTGAGGATATAGAAATATTATACGATAATTTAGCAAAACGTAGAGGATTTAATAATATTTCTGAAATAGATATGCCTATAGTAGTTCCTTCTGTAGATTTAATTCAAGGAAAAGAATATATTTTTACCAATCAGATTCCTAATAATACTAATCCTTCCATAGAATATATAGATAATATATCTATTGGTAAAATGGTAAGAGCAAGTAGTAGTTTTCCTGCAGTATTTAGTCCTTGTAATATACAGAATTGTGCTTTTGCTGATGGTGGGGCTTTAGATAATATTCCTGTAGAAGAAGTCAAAAGACAAGGTGCAGATAAAGTAATAGCAGTTAAATTTAATTCGGAAAAAATAAATAATAAAAGTAATATGATGGATATAGCAATGAAAACAATTGATATTATGGGGAATAAGATATCTGAAAATGGATTAGCCAAGAGTGATTATGTATTAAACATTTATACTGATAAAGTTGGTTTACTAGATACTAATAAGTTAGATAAATGTTTTCAGTATGGTTATGATTGTACAATTGCTAAGATTGAGCATTTAAATTTTAATGAGATTCTTTAAGGTTCACACACTTATTTATCACAAGTTTAAAAAAGGCTATAACCTTTGTAAATACTAGATTATAGCCTTTTAATATATAAATATTAACCTTGTGTATATGGTAACATAGCAATTTGTCTACATCTTTTAACTGCTAATGTTATATCTCTTTGATGTTTTGCACATGCTCCTGTTACTCTTCTTGGTGATATTTTTCCTTTTTCACTGATAAATTTTCTCAATTGATCTGGATTTTTATAATCTAAAACTAAATTTTTATCAGCACATAAAGGACACACCTTTTTTCTTATTTTTCTATATCTTGGATTAAAATCATCATCCATATTGTTTCTATTATTATTTTTATTATTTTTCTTGTCTGCCATCTGGTTTTCCCCCCTTTTCTAAAAATTAAAATGGTAGGTCATCTCCTGAAGATATTTCGAAATCTGAATTTGCTCCAGTACTTGGCATAGCACCAAATGTTGAATCAAAATTTCCTCCCATATCTCCATCTCTTTTACTATCTGCAAAATAAGCTTCCTCTGCAACTACTTCTGTTACATAGTGTTTTTGACCTTGTTCATCGTCCCAAGTTCTTGTTTGTATTCTTCCTACTATTGCAACTTGTTGACCTTTTTTAAAATATTTACTACAGAATTCACCTAGCTTGCTCCAAGCTACTATATTTATGAAATCTGCTTGTCTTTCTTCTCCTTGTCTTACAAACCTTCTATTAACTGCAAGTGAAAAAGACGCTACTAATGTATTATTTGTTTGTGTATATCTTACTTCTGGGTCTCTTGTTAATCTTCCTAATAAAATTACTTTGTTCATTTAATTTCCTTCCTTTCATGGTAATCTTCTGATTACCTTTTTGAAAGCCCCCATTTATTCGTCTACTTTTACTGTCATGAATTTAATTACTTCGTCTGTAATTCTGTAAATTCTCTCTAATTCAGCTATTAAACTTGGTTCTGCTTCGAAATAGAATACTACATAATACCCTTCAGTATTTTTCTTTACTTCGTAAGCTAATTTTCTTTTTCCAAGTTCATCTGCTTTTTCTAATTTACCTTGTTTATTAATCAAATCTGTAAATTTTGCTATTAAGGCTTTTATTCCTTCTTCATCAACAGATGGATTAATAATGATAACACTCTCGTATTTGTTCATTATTTCACCTCCTTTTGGATTTTAAACCTACATTTTATGTAAGTAAGGAAAAACTATTTTTATAGTTTCTCTGTTTGATAAGTTTTTTCTATTTTTCAAACATTGGTATTTTATCATAGAAATTATGTAATTGCAAGTATTTTCCAGCAATTTATTTTATGTTTATCTACCAAATAGTTTCATATACCATAAATATAATATTACAACTATAATAGCTATATTATGCCATTTTAATATTATGATTGATGTTATTACAGTGAATATTACAAGCGTAGTATATGATACTATATTAGCAATATTATTTGCTTTTTTCATGCCTTTAAAAAGTTTTAAAATATTTCTTAAAAATTGTTCTCCATCTAAAGGATATATTGGTAATAAATTAAATAATCCAATTAAAAGATTTGTATATATTAAATATACAGCATTTTTATTTATACACATAATTATTATTGCAATCAAAATACTGGTAAGAGGTCCTGCTAATGCTATTATAAATTTCTTTAAATTTATTAATCTTCCTTTTTTCACCTTTATATTATAATCATCTATGTTTATTCCTAAATTCACACTACAACCAATTGGCAAAATATTTATTAAATATATTTTTTGTCCTAATAATTTAGCCACTATTATATGACCTAATTCATGTATAAAAGTAAATAACATGAACAATAAATATATAGGAATTTGTTTAGTTAAAGCCAAAATACATACAATTATCAATATCTTATAGTCGATTTTTATTTTCATTAAATCTCCTCCATAATTATATATATTTAAAAACTCATAATATATTCTGGATTAACTAGTCTTCCTTGAAACTTTATTTCAAAATGTAAATGAGGTCCTGTTGCTTTCCCTGTAGAACCCACTTTAGCAATTTCTGTTCCTTGTGTAATATTAGTGCCTTCTGTTATTAGTAATTCACTACAATGTGCATATAGTATTGTTAAATCATCATTTGTTATAGTTATATGTTTTCCATAATCTCCTTCTGTAGATACTTCTGTAGCAATTCCGTCTGTTGCTGATACTATTGATTTTCCTGTTTCTGCAGCTATATCTATACCTGCATGATTCGCAGATATTATTTGGGTAGATTCTCTTGGTCCAAATCTTGATGATATCACACCTTGAACTGGTATTATAAAACTATAATTTTCCTTTATGGTTTTTGAATCTTTTTCCATTTGACTTTCTGGTTGTATTTCTTCTGTAGTTTCGCCTCCACCAATACCATTTAATTCTTCTGTAGTGTTTGTTTGTGTTTCAATATTATTTTCATCATTATTTTCTATGACTTCTGAATTAGTACTATTATCTTGTTCTATTTTTTCTTCATTACTTATATTGACAATATATGAATTAAAATTAGATAATGCATTTTTTATACTGTCATAAAATGATTTGCCCAATTCTATAAAATTTGTATTTGTTGATAAGTATTCATTAATTTTTTTATTCCAATTTTCATCTGAATACTTTAGCATCCAGAAAATCGAATAAATAATCATACATATTATTATTTTTATAAATAATTTTTTTGTTAATATTTTTTTTGATTTTGTTATATTTATTGTATTTGTTTTTCCATTTACTCTATGTCTCCTATTATATATTTCTTCTGCCCTTTTCATTCTTTCATCAACACTTATACTTCTTTCCATATATCTCTCCTATCTAGATTTATATTTAATTTATATGTTTGTCTATTATTTTTATTACTAATAGAAATTTTCTATCCCATAAAAAAAACAACTTATATTTCAAAGTTGAATTTTTCTAATTTATTTTAATATAACCATAACAAGGCTCAGTATAAGCATTATCCCCAATGTTATATTTAATTTCCTAACTTTTTTATATTCTGCCTTAAGTTCTTTACCATTATTTAAAAATTTATTTTCTCTACTTTCTATCTTACTTATATAATCTTGAACAACCATTTCCGCTTCTTTAACAATATAATCAAACTTATTTGGATCTTTTGCTTCTTCTGAACTGAATTTATTATTCGAATACTCTATATTTTTTACTTTTTTATTATCCTTTAATACAATAAAAGCCTCTTCTATAAGATTTGAAGGTAATTGTTTTAAAACTACTAAATTTTTAACTTTATTCTCATCCATATATAATTCCTCCCGCCATATTTCTTTATATATAGATTTTTTCCTTTTTTTACCAAGTTATTCAAAATTTTTAATAGTTTTATATATATTTTCTGATAGAAAATAAGCAAAATCTTTTATATATTCATATGATATTTTATTTAATTCGATTATATTAAGAATAGAATTTTGCTTATTCTCTCCTACAATTGCTTTTATTGATATTCCACTTTTTAATGTAATATACTGTTTATTTAAAGCTTTTCCAGGAATAATTTGTTTTTTATTTACAATAATTTTACCTATATCTAATAAATTCCCTAGTGCAGAATCAATATATATATTAGTTTTTTTTACTATATTTAATTCTAACATTTTTTTATATGTTAATGGATTATTATAATCTCCTATTATATTTATCTTTCTAGAAATAATACATTTTTTTAATATACTACCCACCAATGGACCTAAAGCATCTCCAGTAGTATTATTACTTCCAATACAGTAAATATATATTTCATCACTTTTATTTTTTAATAAAAGTTTATTTAATCTATATGCAAATATATTGTTCATACTCTCACCTATTTATTTTAGTATATTTGCATTTTATTTTTTTATTCATAAATTATCTTGTTATTCCATCTGAGTCCCCTTGATTCTCATATGAATCATCAGAAGATTCTTTTGATTCTGATTTATTATTCATGAAATTGTCTATGTATTCTACAAATCTATCATATTCACCATCTTCGATATATTCCTTTATCTCAAACCCCATTACAGATTTCGCATGAGGATTATTCTTCTTTTCTAGATCATTTGGATCATTAAACATTTTACTGTTCAACCACTCATTCTGATATTGATACACTTTTCCTAAATATTTTTCATTAAATTGAGCATTTGAACGATCTAAATTATATCCCTTGGTTCTTCCCCTTAATGCATTTGATAAACGTTCATATGCATTATCATAATAGATTTTCACCCTATCTTCTACAGAAGAATCTTTATCTAATCTTACTGTTACTTGTAATGCAGATATATTATCTGCCCAAATATTAAAATGTGTAATTCCTTCATTATATAATATTTTATATAATTCTTCTTGTTTTTTTATATCAATATCTTCCATTATACTTTTTAATTCATCAAAATCTTCTTCTTTAACCTCTATTCCCAATTTATTATTATTAATGTCTGTAATATAATTATTACTACAAATAATATTATTAAAAAATCTTAATTGTGATGGATTAAGCATTTTATTACGCATCATTATATTTATTATACGTAATTGATCATTATTTAATTTTCTATTTGTCCCAATATTATTTAATTCTCTTATCATTCTATTTGCATATGCAGGAGGCAATTCACAATGTTCATGACTTTTACCAGGCATAGAAATATGTGCAGAATAACCTTTCGTACTTTGTTCATGTTCATCTACATTCATTATCTGTAATTCACACAATAATGGTACCTCTTCAAAATCTATTCCAATAAAATCCGCAACATAACCACTCTCTTCTCTTTTTTGTGCATTTCTCTTTTTATCATCACTTATAGATATACCCAATTTTTGTAATTCCTCTGAATTACGTATTATTTCCGGTAATGCATTTGTATACAATTTTAATGCTAATCTACTATCTATTCTTGAATCAAAATCAGATAATAATTGTACAAAATCTACAATGCCTTCTTTTCCTTCTCTTTCTTTTAATCTTTTTAAATTAAATTTACTATCTTCTTCTCCTAATATATCTAGTCTTTTTAATTCTGTGTCACACTTCTCTATTAATTCATAATACGTCTTTTTTAGTTTTTCTGCATAATTTTTAGATTCCTTTTCAGAATTCAAAATATTTAAAATGGAATTTATTAATTCTTTACTTTTTGTGTAATATTCTTTATATGTAAAATCCCCATCTAAAATATCTACTTCTGCCTCATGGAATTTTCTTGAAATTTCTTCATTTTTATATCTTTGTTCTTGGAGTTCTTTAAATTCTTCATATTCAGGATTATTTTTACTAATTGATATATTATGTGGTATTTTTTCTACAACTATTCTCATTCCTATAAGATCTGTAATTTCTTTAATTGAAATCTTACCATTTTCTTCTTTTAATCTTCGTAAATAATCTGATATTTTATCTATATTACTTTTAACTGATTTGATTCTATAAGTTAAATATATAGAATAATTAGGTTCTGGAAATCTTTTATTATATTCAAATAAAAGTATTGAGCTAAATATTTCCAAAAATCTCAAAACTTGATCATCATTAGATAAAATCATTTTATCTACTTGTTTTAATATTTTATCTTCCATTAATTCTTCAAATTTTTTGCTTTCTTCTTCTGATTCAAATTTTGGTTTATACTCCATTTGCTATTACCTCCCTAAATCCTCTATAATTAGTATACTATAGATATACATAAAAAACAAGATAGACTATTACATCTATCTTGTTACATATATAATATGAATTTATTATGCACTCTTTAATTCTAGTCTTAATTTATCTGCAATCATTGCAATAAATTCTGAATTTGTTGGTTTTCCTTTACTTGCTGAAATTGTATATCCAAATATATTTTCAACAACATCTGCTTGTCCTCTTCCCCATGCTACTTCTATTGCGTGGCGAATTGCACGTTCTACACGAGATGGAGTAGTTTTATACTTATCAGCTATATCTGGATATAATTGTTTAGTTATTTGATTTATTATATCTATATCATTAACTACCATTATAATAGCTTCTCTTAAATATTGATATCCTTTTATATGTGCTGGTACTCCAACTTCATGAATAACATTTGTAACTAATGCTTCTATGCCCTTATCACTCTTTTTATTCTCTTCTGGTATCTCTATATATGGTGTTTTAGTTTCTCTTGTAATAAATAAATTACTTGTTGTATTTGTATTTTGTACAGTTTTATTATTCCTTAAGTCTTTTATTCTCTTAATTAATAATTCGATATCAAATGGTTTAACCACATAATATTGTGCCCCTAAATTGATTGCTCTGTTTGTAATCTTGTCCTGTCCTACTGCTGATAACATTATACACATAGGTCTTTTTTCCATATGTGTCATATTTAGTCTTTCTAAAACTCCTAAACCATCTAAATGAGGCATTATTACATCTAATAATACCACATCTGGTCTTCCAGAAACTATCATTTCATAAGCTTCATTACCATTTTTTGCCTTACCTAAAACCTTAATGTCTTCGTCTTTTTCTAAATATTCTGTCAAAGTGTTTGCAAATTCATTATTATCATCTGCAATTAAAATACTAATTTTTTCATCCATGTTTTTCCCCCTCATAAATAATATTGGTCGACTTTTCTTTTGTGATCTATAATTCTACAAATATATTCTCTAATATCTATTTTATTCTATTATTTTAATTACTGTTCTTTTTATTATTTATTTTGTTTTATTCTTTAAAAGTCACTATTGAATTATAATACCATTTTTAAGCTTTTGCAATAGTTTTTGGAAAATTTTTCCTTTTTTTGGATTTTTTTTCCTTTTCTTTTTCTTTTCGTTTATTTTTCAGTGTTTTTTTTAATATACTTTTCTCTGATTACAAATATATCCAATATCTGTAATTTTCTTTTCTCTTTTTCTTGTAGAATTTTATTTTTTTCTTGTTCATTTGTTTCTATATACACTTGTACATTTTCACCATAGTCTATATTTATTATATTTATATTATTTATTTTACAATAATACTTAAATTTTTCAAATTCATCATATGAAATTTCAACTTTTAATTCTTCTCCTTTTTCTTGTAATACAATATCACATTTTTGAATTACATTCATTGTTGCAGTCGTGTAAGCTCTAACTAGTCCTCCTGTGCCTAAAAGTATTCCTCCAAAATATCTTGTAACAACTACTAATACATTTACTAAGTTATTTTTCACTAGTAAATTAAGCATAGGTGCACCTGCTGTTCCACTTGGTTCCCCATCATCACTACTTCTATTTATAATAGTATCATTATCTAGTACAGAAAAAGCATAACAATTATGTCTCGCATCATAGTATTTTTTCTTAATTTCTTTAATTTTATTTTCTGCATCTAATACACTTTCTATATAAAATATATTTGCTATGAATTTTGATTTTTTTTCTACAATTTCTGCTGTATTATTTTCAACTATTGTTTTAAACATTATTTATCTCCTTAACTAATTCCTGCAGTATATCCTGTTGAATATGCTATTTGTAAATTAAAACCTCCTGTGTATGCATCCACATCTATAATTTCACCTGCAAAATATAAACCTTTTATTAATTTAGATTCCATAGTATTTGGATTTATTTCTTTAATATTTATTCCTCCACTCGTTATTATCGCCTCATCTATAGATCTAAACCCCTTAATCGAAAACTCAAAATTTTTTAAAATATAACCTAATCTTTTCCTTTCTTCTTTTGTAATAGTATTGATCGGTCTATTTCCATCTATATTACTTATTTGTATTATTGTATTAATCATCTTTTGTGGTAATAAATTATCTAATCCATTTTTAAATAATTTATTCTTATTTTGTAAAAAGTCTCGTTGTAATCTTAAATCTAACTGTTCATCCTTTAATGCAGGTTTTAAATCTATTACTAACTTTATTTTATTGTTATTAAATAGTCTTTCTACTTCTTTATATCTAACTAAAATCGCTGAGGTACTTAATATTATTGGACCAGATACACCAAAATGTGTAAAAATCATCTCTCCAAAATCAGTATATATATTTTTTTGTTTTTCTAGATCAAGTACTGTTATTTTTACATTTTTAAGACTAAGACCTTGCATTTGTCTACTCATATCTAATGATGAAATATTATATTTTGTATCTTTATTACTACATTCCATTGGAACCAGTGATGGTCTAATTTTAGTAATTGAATGTCCTAATTTTTTTGCCATTTCATATCCATCTCCTGTAGAACCTGTTAATGGATAACTTTTTCCTCCTGTTGCAATTATTATTTTATCTGCAGATAATTGTTCAGTATTACCATTTCTACTAATTTCAACACCACTAACTCTTTTTTCAATTGTTAATATTTTTGTTACTCTACAATTAAGCATTACTTTTATATTGAGTTTTTTTATTTCTTTTATAAAAACTTCTAATACATCTTTGGATTTATTAGAGCACGGAAATACTCTATCTCCTCTTTCTACCTTTGTTTTAAGTCCATTATCATTTAAAAACTTTATTATATCTCTATTATTATATTTTGCAAAAGCACTATACATAAATTTTCCATTTCCAGGTATATTTTTTATAAAATCTTCAATTGGAATATTGTTTGTTATATTACATCTTCCTTTACCAGTTATTAATAATTTTTTTCCAAGCATATTTTGTTTTTCTATTAATATAACATTATTCCCTTGATTTGCTGATGTAATCGCACTCATCATTCCGTGCAGGACCTCCACCTATTACTATAACTTTCATAAAACTACATTCCTTTAATCTATTATATTTTCTATAGCTCTCATTACACCTATTTTTCCATATTGATATGTTAGACCTCCTTGTAAAAATGCTATATATGGGCTACGTATTGGTCCATCACATGATAGTTCTATTGACGATCCTTGTGTGAAACTTCCTGCTGCCATTATCACTTTATCTGTATATCCAGGCATGTCCCAAGGCTCTGGTATTGAATTAGAATCAATTGGAGAGCACATTTGTATACCTTGACAAAACTTAATTAATTTATCTTCTTTTCCAAATTCTACTGTCTGAATAATATCTGCTCTTTTTTCATTATATCTAGGCTCAACTTTATATCCAATATTTTCCAACATTTTACTTGCTAATACTGCTGTTTTTAAACTATTTGCAACAACAGATGGTGCCATAAATAATCCTTGTAATATGTATTTATTAATTCCTAATGTTGGTCCTACTTCTTTACCTTCGCCTGGTACTGTTAATCTTTCTCCTGCTAATTCTACCAATTCTTTTTTGCCTACTATATATGCACCATTAGGAGCAATTCCTCCTCCTAGATTCTTTATTAATGATCCAACTACAATATCTGCTCCTACCTGTGTTGGTTCTTTATCTCCAACAAATTCACAGTAACAATTATCTATCATAATAATTACATCTTTATCTATATTTCTAATATGTTGTATTACTTTCTCTACCTTTTCTATACTTATACTTTTTCTATTAGAATATCCTTTTGATCTTTGTATTTCTATTAATTTAATTTTAGATTGCTTCAATCTAGATTCTATTTTTTCATAATCAAAATCATCATTTACTAAATCTATTTGTTCAAATTTTATTCCAAATGATTTTAAAGAACTCTTATTTTCAACTATGCCTATTACTTCATCCAAAGTATCATATGGTTTTCCATTAATACTAAGCATTGTATCTCCTGGTCTAAGTAGTGCAAATAATGCCACAGTTAATGCATGCGTTCCAGAGATAAATTGACTTCTTACTAAAGCATCTTCTGTCTCAAATATATCTGCAAATATATTTTCAATTACATCTCTTCCTATATCAGAATATCCATAACCTGTTGTACTATTAAAATGCACTTCTGAAACATTATATTTTTTAAAAGCCTTTAATACTTTTAGACTATTTAATTCACAAATTCTATCTATTTCTTCAAATTCATTTTTTATCTCTTTCTCAGCTCTTTCCGCTAATTCTATAACATTTTTACTTATTCCTAGACTACCATACATTTTTCTTCATCCTTTTCTATTATTATATTTACAATTTTTTCCATCTTATAAAAAATAGTATGAGCTAACTGTTGTTCATACTATTTTCTTTTGTTATTCAGTAACTTCATTACTATAATATATTCTTCCATATGCTGTATCTACTCTATAATATTCCCCTATAAAATCTGGATTTACTGAGTCTATTTTATATTTAGGTTCAACTATAATTTGTCCATCTGTATTAATAATACCCCAAACTCCATTTTCTTTTATTCCTGCAAATCCTTTATCATTAAATTCTGTAACCATTTCGTACTTACATTCTACTTTTATTTCGCCATTTCCATCTGCGAATCCCCATTTTTCACCTTGTCTATATGCGAATATGTTATTTCCTTTTAGAACTTGTGTATTATTTTGTTTATCACCATCATAATTTAAATATTCCATATTGTTGTCTGATACTACTTTTATATATTCGTCTTCTTTTATTAGTATTGAATTTTTCATAGATACTGTTAATTCTAAATTTTTATTATATAAATCCATTATATCTTCAGCAGCATTTATTGCTTGTACAACATTTGTATTATCAACTTTTTGTATTGAATCATATTTTGGCTCTACAACATAGTTATTATTTATATTAATTATTCCAACTTTTTCATTTGATGTTACTATGAAATATTCTCCAAATAAATACTCTATATAGTCATAATTGTAATCTATGATTTTTTCATTTTTTTCATTAATTATAGCAAACTTATTTTCACTATTTACAACAACTTTATACTGACTATCTGTATTTATTATATTAATATAATCTACATTTCCCTGTTCATTTCCATTAATATCAAAAATTTTATTTTCTTGATTTTTAGTTGTTCGTATGCAATTACCAACTACATCAATTTCATCATATTCTAATGGTAATATAATTTTTCCCTTTAAATCTGTCACACCATATTTTCTAGCCCTTCCAATTGTTAGTACATTATTTTCACCATTATATTCTATACTTTCATATTCATGATCTAGTACTATACTTTTATTTTTTATCAAACCAGCTTGTCCATCCTTATATGCTATTAAATATATTTGTTTTTCCTCTTCTTCTAATGGTATTCTGTCTATTTGAGTATATTCTGGTTTTAATAATACTTTTCCATCATATTTTATATATCCATACCTGTAACCATTATCAGTTTTCACGCTTACTATATATCCTGCATATTCATATTTAGAATTATCATTATAATAGTAATCTGCTGATATTGTATCATATTCACAATTTACTATAGTTTTTCCTTTTGTGTTTATAACTCCGTATTTATCGTTTTGTTTTACTGCTAATACATTGGTTTTATACGCTACACTCTCTATTTCATCATATTTAGCATCTGTTATTTTTTTTCCATCTATTGATAAAATTCCATATTTATCATTTTCTTTATATTTTAATACTTGTGTTTGATATGAATATTTTTCTGTGTTATTTTTTATTTGTATTGCATTAATATCACTAAATGTTGTATATATCTGTTCCATTTTATCATTTAACACTTTAGTTTTATACTCCATTGTATCATTATTATAATCAAATAAACAAACAAATACAGGCTTTTCAGGATTTGGTATTTGTATCATTTCATACTGAGGCTCTATTATAATTGATCCGTTTTTATCAATAACACCATATCTATTATCTTGTTTTAACAATAAATAGTTTTCTGCTATGTCTATGGTCTGTTTATTATTTGTTAAAGCTTTTATAGAAATAATTCCTATTATTAATAGAATTACAATACAACCTATTACTATTTTTACTACATTACTTTTTTTCATATAATAACCATTCCTCTCTTGTACAAAAATATATTATAATTCTCTATTTCTACATGCTTTTACCCATATAATTCTCTTATCTTCACATTTTTCAATTTTATAAGTCATATTTTCTGTTTCTACAGTTGGTTTTTCATCATCATTAGGCACCCTTCCTAATAAATTAATTAAATATCCAGATAATGTTTCATAATCTCCATCCGGTATTTCTATTTCTAGTAATTTTTTCAAATCATGTATATTAATCGTACCTTTTATTGCATATGTGTTCTCATCTATTTTAGAATAATCATTTTCTATATCATCATATTCATCAAATATATTACCTACTAATTCTTCTAATACATCTTCTAATGTTATTAATCCTGCTGTTCCTCCATATTCATCTACAACTATTGCTATATGATTTTTACTCTTCTTAAATTCTTTAAATAATTCATTAATAGGCTTGTTTTCTGGAACAAAATATGGTTTTCTAATTAGTTCTTCTATATTATTTTTATCATCATGAGCTAATTTTTTTATTAAGTCTTTTATATATAAAATTCCTTTTATATCATCTATACTTTCCTCATATACAGGGATTCTACTATATTTATATTCATCTATTGCTTTTAATTCTGTTAATAAATCAGATTTTATATCTATTGCAAATATATCTGTTCTTGGAGTCATTATTTCTGATGTGGTTATATCATCAAATTCAAATATATTATTTATAAATTCTTTTTCTTCTTGATCTATTGTACCTTTTTCTTCCCCTTCTTCAACCATCATTTTAATTTCTTCTTCTGTTACAATTTCCTCGTCTTGTTCAGTTACTCCAAATAATTTTGATACTAAATTAGTTGTTTTAGTTAATAATTTTACAAAGGGTGATGTAAATGTAGCAATTGCTCTTACAGATCCAATTGTCCAATATGCTATTTTCTCGCAATATTTCATCGCTATTCTTTTTGGTACTAATTCCCCAAATACTAAAGTAAAGAAAGATAATATAATAGTTATTACTATTATTGCTATATTTTTCCAAACATCTAAACTAATACTTGGTATTAAATTATTTAATATAGGTGCTAATACTTCAGCAAATGTTTCAGAGGCAAATGCACTTGTTAAAAATCCTACAATAGTTATTCCTATTTGAATTGTGGCTAAAAAACTACTAGGATTATCTAGCATATTTTTTATTTGTATTGCTTTTTTATCTCCTTCTTTTGCTTTTTTATCTATTTTAGCATCATTTATTGATATAAAAGCCATTTCCATTAATGCAAAATAACCATTCATTAAAATTAATATTATTAAAAGTACTATTTGTGTTAACACTGTTCTTCCTCTTCTCATTATATTATTTAATTATAAGTTTTTTATAATTATTATGTTATTTATTATATAGTTTTGCATATTGTGATGTCAATATTCATTTAATCTTTTATATCCATATTTTTAAAAACAAAAGAACAGTTATCTACTATAATGTTACATTTTGTAGAATTACCTTTTAAATCAATCAATTCAATATTTTCTTCAGTATTTTCATAGTAAATTTTTGATATACTATTTGTAGTTTGCCTTTTCCATCCCTCAGGTACCAATATTTCCTCATTAGTTGTTATAATCTTTTTTATTCTTCCATCTTTCAATATTTCCTCTTTAATACTATATTGTGGTGGATTTTCATCAATATCTATTGTTTCCGCTTCCTCTACTAGATTTTTATCTGTTTCTAGTTTAGTATCTTTTTTTTCATCTATTTTATTCTTTATATTATTTTTATTTATATTAATATTGGCTATTTTTATTTTTTCTATAAAAATATATTTAGCATGTATTTTTGATTGATATATTAATACTATTACTAATACAAAAATAATTATTTTTTTCATATTTACTCCTCATTATTTTCATTATTAATATGTAATACTATATTTTATACATTAATAATAAAAATAAAATATTAGATTTGTTCACTATGTAATATTATCTCTATATTTTGATTTACTTGTCTTGTAAAATTAGTTTTATTATAATTAATATCTAATTTAAATTTATCCTCTACTTTTACATTATGAGGAATAATGTATTCTGGTGTTGTAAAATTAACAAACTCAATTTTTTCTTCATTTTTAAATATATCTATATTTATATCTTCATTGTCATAGCCTATAATTTCTAAATAATATTTCATATCTATTTCATTTACCATCACATCATTATAATTTTTTATGCTAAACAGATAAATTCCTGATCTATTTATCGTATCTATTTTTACTTCATTCCCCCTTTCTATTATTAAAACTGGTTTTGCTATCTTAACCATTCCTATAGCATTATTTTCTGATTTATACTTAGCTAAACTATATTTATTAATAGCTATAATTAAAATTATTACTAATATAAAAATTACACATATTTTATTTTTATCCATCTTGCCTCCATTATACATTTGCACTTTTCCTCCTCCATCCTACTCCTCCGTCCACATAATATCTTAAATTTGACTACCTTCAATAAATATATCAAATTTATATTCTTCCAGATTTATTCCATCTTCTGTATCTTGTATATTATTTAATTGTATTTCCTCTTGTGTTTCACCTGTTTCCTTTTCCCATCTCCATTCTATAGTAAATATTTTTATTCTTTTTTCTCTATCATCTCCTTCTATTTTTCCTTGTAATAATTTCTCTAAATTATTAATTGAATTTTCTATTATACCATTATATATAAATTGCAAATTCTTGGGCTTTGCGTTTATTTCTTTAAATCTAATTACATAATTTAAATCTGTTTCTCCATCTCTTGCATCTAAAACAATATCAAATTTTCCGGATGTTCCTGGTGCAATTTTTCCATTTACTAAAGTATTTTGTTCATATGTATTTTTTAGTTCTATAGTTTGAAGTTCTTTCTCTCCATCAGTAACATTAAATTGCCATTTAGCAATTTCTAACTTTGTTTCACCTCCCTCTTTATTTTTATTATTGCTATATATATTTTTACAAATTAGATACAATATTATGGTAAAAAAAATGATAAACCAAAATACTATTTTTTTGTATGCACTCATACTTTAATTTCCTTTTATATTATTTTCTAATGCTATAACACATCTTCTATATTCTTTCTTATTTTCTTCACAAGTAATTAATGTTAATCTATTATAACTTGTACTACCAATTTCACTTAAATTAGTTTCTTTTATTACTTTATTTTCTATAACTGTATAATTTCTTTTTTCATTTTCTACCTGATATAAAATTTCATCCCCTTTCTCCAGTTTTTTTATTTCTTGAAAAAAATTGCTTCTATATCCTCTATTATGTGCAGCTAGTACAACATTTCCATTTAATATTTCCGTTTCTTTCATATGACCTACATATCTTTTTAATATTTCTCCATCTGTACCTTCTTCAATAGGAGCATCTAACTTAATTTTTGGTATAATAATTCTCCAATTATTAGATTTATAAAAATTACCAATACTAGTTATTCTACTATCTACTTCTAAATTATTTGACACTTCAAAATATACTGTATTTTCAGTATTAACTTTATTGTTTTTATTAATATTTTTGTTAAGGAAATTATTTAAGATTATAAATATAATAATAGAAATAAGAATAGCTAGAAGATTAATTCGAGTTTTGTTATATGCAAACATTCATATATTTCACCTACCTAGTTTAAATTTTGATTATTAATGAATTGTGTGAACCATGATAAAATTTTTGCTGGTTCATAAAGAATCTAAAATATTCTAGATTTATAAATTATAAAATAAGACACTATAATTTAAACAAATTAATTTTAAAATTGCAATTTTAATTTAAAACAATAATACTATAAGATTACTTTTTTGTAAAGCTTTTTTCATCTTCAAATTGCGACAAATTTTGTCAAAAATCATATCCAGATATATAAATAATTATTAAATTTTTCTTAAATTTCAGTTCCAATTTTCCACATTTTATCATATAATGTTCATAGTCAAAGATTATAATTATAATTTTTGCTTATACTTTTTTAAAGGATGATTTTTATGAAAAAATTTTTATTTAAAGGATGTGCTACTGCTATAGTTACACCTTTTGATTCTAATGGTGTTAATTTTGACGAATTTAAAAAACTAATAGAATTTCAAATTTCAGAAGGAATTGATGCAATAGTAGTATGTGGCACAACAGGAGAATCTTCTACAATGAGTCTAGAAGAGAAAAAAAGTACAATTAAATTTGCTATAGATGTTGCACAAAAACGCGTACCTATTATAGCAGGTACTGGTGGGAATAATACAATGTCTGTAATAGAAATGAGTCAATATGCAGAAAGTGTTGGAGCAGATGGATTATTAATTGTAACACCTTATTATAATAAAACAACACAGAAACGGACTTATTGAACATTATAAAAAAATAGCATCTTCTACTAATTTACCTATAATTTTATATAATGTACCAAGTAGAACAGGGTTAAATATTTCTCCTGAAACTTGTTTAGAATTATCTAAAATCGATAATATAGTTGCAATAAAAGAAGCAAGTGGAAATTTATCTCAAGTTGCTAAAATAGCTTCACTATGTAAAGATAATCTACATATATATAGTGGAAATGATGATCAAGTGTTACCAGTATTATCTTTAGGAGGACTTGGAGTTATATCTGTAATTTCAAATATAGCACCTAGAAAATTTTCCAATATGACAAAAGATTTTCTATCAGGCAATATTGAAAAATCTATTAAAACTCAAATAGAGTCTATAGATTTAATAAATGCCTTATTTAGTGAGGTAAATCCTATTCCTATAAAAGCTGCTTTAAATCTCATGGGATATAACTTTGGAATACCACGACTTCCTCTTGTAGAAATGTCAGATATTGGCAAGGAAAATCTAAAAAAACATATGAAAAACTATGGATTATTATAATATGTATATGCTATTATAATAATATATATTTTATGTTGGAGTTTGATTTTATTGAATAAATATAATGATTTAATAATAAAAAATACAGAATTTGAAAATATTATTAAAGATATAATATGTAATGAAACTGTTTTACAAATGTTAAAATATAGGCAACATTATGATACTACATGTTTTGATCATTGTATGAATGTAGCCTATTATAGTTATTTAATATGTAGAAAATATAATTTAGACTATGTTTCTGCTGCCCGTGCTGGCATGTTGCATGATTTGTTTTTATATGACTGGAGAGAAAAAAAAGCAGATAATAGAAAAGGGTTACATGCATTCACACATCCTAAAACAGCATTTTTTAATGCATCTAAAATTTTTTGTCTAACACAAAAAGAGCAAGATATTATTTTGAAACACATGTGGCCTCTTACTATTTACTTTCCCAGATATATAGAATCATTAATTGTTTCTTTTGTTGATAAGTACTGTGCTATAGAAGAGTCATTTCATGCATATTCAAAAAACAGGAGAATAAGAAAAATGGAAAGATTTGTATACTTATTTCTTAGTTTTTTTGCAATAAATATTTTATAAAATTGGAGGAATTAATATATGATAAATGTACTAGTAAGTGGATGTAATGGTAAAATGGGACAAGAAGTAATAAATGAAATAGATAAATTTACTAATTTACAATTAACTTGTGGATTTGATAAATTTGATAAAGGTTTAAATACATTTCCAGTTTTTTCAGAGATTGATCAGATCTCTGAACCAGTTGATGTAATTATTGATTTTTCTATACCAGAATGTACTTTATCTTTATTAGAATATGCTAAGTCAAATAACATATGTATAGTTATTGCAACAACTGGTTTTACAGATGAACAACAAAAAGTTATAGAAAATTATTCAAAATATATTCCAATTTTTAAATCTGCTAATATGTCTTATGACATAAACCTTATGTGCAAGATACTATCTTGGTTAGCCCCTTTACTGAAAGATACTGATATAGAAATTGTTGAAACACACCATAATAGAAAAGTAGATGCACCAAGTGGTACCGCATTATTATTGGCAGATAATATAAATAAATCTTTGGATAATTCAATGGATTACAATTTAGATAGATTACATAAACGTGGAAAAAGAAATAAAAATGAAGTAGGTTTTTCTTCTATAAGAGGTGGAAATATTGTTGGAGAACATAGTGTATTATTCATGGGAGAACATGAAACTCTTGAAATAAAACATACTTCATACTCAAGAAGTGTTTTTGCAAATGGTGCATTAAAAGCAGCAGAATTCATAGTAAATCAAAAACCTGGCTTATATGATATGAATGAACTTTAAGGAATACATCCTTAAAGTTCATCCAAAATTTAAATGTTCTAATAAAATCTTTACTCCTATTAAAATTAATATTATACCACCCATTATTTCTGTTATTTTTCCATATCTATTTCCAAATATATTCCCTATTTTTACACCTATTACAGATAAAATAAAAGCAACTATTCCAATTAGAATAATACTTGCTATTATATTAATTTTAAAAAACGCAAATGTAATCCCTATTGCTAATGCATCAATACTTGTAGCTATAGCCAGAACTATCATTATCTTGTAGTTTACACTATCATCTTGTACATTGTTTTCATTAGAAAATGCTTCTTTAATCATGTTTCCACCTATTATTAGCAATAAACCAAAAGCAATCCAATGATCTACATGTTTAATTATATTTTCAAATCCTAGACCTAATCCATATCCTATTAATGGCATTAGGGCTTGAAATCCTCCAAAATATGCACCTATTATTAAAGCTTTTTTCCAATCCATTTTTTTCATTGATAAGCCCTTACATATAGATACTGCACAAGAGTCCATTCCTAGCCCTATACTTATTAAAAATATATCAATTACTCCCATATAACCCTCTCTTTATATTCTTTTCATTATATTGTATATAATATATAAGAGATATATTCTGTTTTTTAGCAATTTATATCAAAATAAAATTCTACTCCATTATCTTTATTTATTACTCCATAATCATTTCCATATCTTTCCATAATAGCTTTTACAAGAGCTAAACCTATACCTGTTCCTCCTGCATCTCTATTCCTTGATGTATCAACTTTATAAAATCTTTTCCAAATTCTTTGTATATCTTCTTCTTTTATGTTCTCACCTGTATTAAATACATTTACTCTTACTTTTTTAGTTTCTTCATTATATTTATACGATATCTTTATAATTTTTTCATTATTAACTTCACTAGCATTTTTTATAGCATTTGTAATATAATTTCTTAATACTTGTTCCATATATGTCTGATCTGCTATTACCATTAAGTTATCTACATTCTCAATTTCTACCTTAATTCCTTTTTCTTTTATCATTACATCACAATTTCTAATAACCTCATTAACTAATTCTGTAATATCAAATTCTACATCATTAAATTCTCTTTCCCCATATTCTAGCTTCATCAATTCTAATAATTGTTTAACAAGTTTATCCATTTTTGTACTTTCATCTAATATTACATCTGCATATAATTTCCTTGATTCTTCATCTGTATTTACATTCTCTATTAATCCCTCTGCATATCCCTGAATTAATGCTATAGGCGTTTTTAATTCATGTGATACATCTGATATAAATTGTGTTCTCATTTCATTTATTCTAGATTTTTCTTCAATATCTTTTTCTAATTCTATATTATTTTCTCTTAACTGCTTAATCGTAGTTTCTAATTTCTGTGAAACAGTATTTATATTTTTTCCAAGTTCATTTATCTCATCATCAATATTACTTGTCCTATATTTCTGACTAAAATCCAATTTAGCCATCTTTTTAGTTATATTATTTAATTCCATTATTGGTGCTGTAAATTTTTTGGAAACTATAGAAGCAATAATTGCAGAGATTCCTATCATTATTATTCCTATAAGAATTAAAACATTATTAGATATACTTACACTTTCTTGTATAGATTCAAGTGGTATTCTTGTATACAATATATAATCATTATCAAGTCGTGAAGTCGCTAATAAATAACATACTCCATTTCTATCCTCTACTTTATTTATCTTCATATTTTTCTGATTATAAATTAAATTCCTACTATAACTATCACTATATTCAGTTAATACTCTCATTTCATTAAATACAGTTAATAAATCCTTTTCAGAACTAAATACAATAATATTTTCATCAGTTTTTATTAATATATCAAAACTATTTTTTGAAGCTACTTTTTTCAACTCATTTTCCATGTCCATATTAGTTGCATTACTATAATAACTATTTACTGCATTATAAATATCTCTAGCAGTCTTAGTCTTTGAATATAAATAATAATCTTCTAAAATTAAACTATTTATAAATACGAGTAATAAAATGATAATTATTATTACAATTGCAAATGTAGCCAATAGCCTTACTCTAATTGATTTAATTTTATCTCTTAATCTTTTCATACTAAACCTTTCCATTATTTAACTACTTCAAATTTATATCCAATTCCTCTTATTGTCTCAATATATTTACCTTTTTTGCCTAATTTATGTCTTATCTTTTTTATATGACTATCTATAGTTCTAGAGTCTCCATAATAATCATAATTCCATACATTATTTAATATCTTATCTCTAGATAAAGCAATTCCTGCATTATCTATTAAATATTTTAATAATTCATATTCTCTTAAACTCAAATCGATCTGTTTACCATCAATCTTTACAGTTCTCCCTTCTGAATCTATTAAAATTCCTCCTAAATCCTTTACATCTTTTTCCTCTCCTTGAGTTCTTTTTAATATAGCCTCCACTCTAGCAACTAAAATTTTAGGGCTAAACGGCTTTGATATATATTCATCAACACCAAGCTCAAACCCGAATAATTCATCTTGTTCTTCGCCTCTTGCTGTAAGCATAATAATTGGTACTTTAGACTTTTGTCGTATTTGTCTTAATACAGACCATCCATCTAATTTAGGCATCATTACATCTAATAAGATTATATTAATTTTATTTTGAAATTCCTCAAATTTTTCAATTGCATCTTCCCCATCAACAGCTTCTATTACTGAAAAATTCTTTTGTGATAAAAAATCCCTTATTAATTTTCTCATTCTAGATTCATCATCAACTACTAAAACTGTAATATCACTCATACGACTCCATCCTTTCACATTTTTAATTATTATATATTATAACAGTTCTATATGTCCATAATGTGAATAAAATGTTGTTATATAATTTTTAATCTTGAAACAAAAATTTATTAGTGATATACTTTTATCACAATAATCAAATGGGGTGATAATTTGAGTAACTTTAATGAAACTCTAATGCAATATTTTGAATGGTATATTTCACCTGATGAAAACCTATGGAAAAAGGTAACAGCACAAGCATCCTATCTATCAAGTATAGGAATTACACATATTTGGTTACCAC
>CALXJL010000008.1 GCA_944388615.1 uncultured Clostridia bacterium | reverse complement strand
TCACTTTAAAGATTTTAAAGAACTTAATTATGATATTGTAAATAGTTTCATAGATTATATCGAAATTGGAGAAAAAAACAAGCAAAAAAATAGTCAAGATGTTGTAATCCATTGGAATTTTTAGTATATCACTTAAAGTTTACAAATTATTCATATAGTTTTATAGTAATTAAATTGGATATGTGTTATACTATTACTAGAATTTTTATGAAAGGAGGAATTTATATGTCGCCTGTAAAGGAAAAATTCATTGAAGCTATTAAAGCATTACCTTATGATATTGATGAAGAAGTTTTAAAAAAAGATACAAAAGATATTTTACATGATGTAGTACAAAAGTACGTGGATATGTATGGAATAGATGATTTATCAGAAAATGATAAAGAATGTGTACAATCCTTAATTGGAAAAATTTAAAGAAGGAAGTGATTTTATGAGTATACCAAAAGAAGATATTAAACTAGAAAAAATTGTTAAACTTTTGGAACAAAATCTTGAAGAAAATAATACGTTGTATGACAACATATATAACTTATATGTTTTAATAGGCATTGCAAAAGGTGTTCATGACATTAGAAATGGACGTGGTATGACTTTAGAGGAGTTTAACAAAGAAAGAGAGGAATTATATGAACGTTATAGTAGAAAATTCGGCTAATAAATCTATGGATAATATTTATTATTACAATATGAGATATTCACTCAAAAATGCATTAGAAACTGATAATAATATTAGACTTAGTATTAACAATTTAGCCGATTTCCCTTATAATGGTAGATATATTCCTGAAATAATAGACAAGCATTTTAGAGAAATTATTTATAAGAAAACTAGGCAATCCTGTTATAGAATAGTCTACTACATATCAGATATTACTGATACAATTTATGTTATTAATGTTCTTAATAGTAAACAAGATTTTAATCAATTTTTAAAGTTAAATAATTATTTTAAACATTATTTTAGATTATGATTTTTAATTCAAATTATTTTTAAATTCTTTTTGGATAGATTCCAAACCTACACCATGATCTGTATAATATGCACCTAATCCTGCTTTTTCTAATTCTTCAGGGCATACACCATCTGTTAATTGATGAACTATAGTTCCAACCATTTCCAAGTGAGCCAATTCTTCTGTTCCAATATCATTTAATATAGCTTTAGCTTTTTGATCTGGCATACCAAATCTTTGACTAAGATATCTTAAAGATGCAGCAAGTTCACCATCTGGGCCACCATACTGAGATATAATAAACTTAGCTAAACGTGGATTTGGGCATTTTATATTTATAGGATATTGTAATACCTTATTATAAGTCCACATTAAAAATTCCCCCTTTCCCATGGCCATGGTTCCTCAAGCCATCTCCACTTATTACATGGAAATTCTATAGTTAAAGGACCATATACTTTTTGGTATTTATCAGATAAAGTTCTATATTTCTTACAATATTCTTTATGAAGACATATAGCTTTTTCATCATTTGGATGTGTATCTAAATATAATGCTAATTCATTTATTGCAAATTTAAGGCTTCTTATTTCCATAAGCATTTCTTTTCTAGTATTTTTTTCGCAATCACAATTACATTCGCAATTACAATCACAATTGTTAGAGTTCATATTTACTCCATTATTAGCTAATGAAAACGTATTATTGTTAGAACAACAACAAGAACGATTTTTTTCTTCATTATTCATTATTTATTACACCCCTCTCCAATAGCATTATTTGCTCTTAAAAATTCTATTTCTTCTATGCTTTGGCAAGGACAATAAGGGCTAACTAATTCAGGAAATATAGTTCCCATCCTTAAACCAGCTTCAGGTATGAAGGTTTTATCCATGGTTTGAATTGGAACATAGCTTTGTCCAAGCATTGGATTACTTGGAAATACATTACTTTCATCAAATCCACAGTCACAAATATCATCTTCATCTACAAAGCAATTATTTGAAGAATTAGCGCAATCACAAGAATCTTCTATAATGTTAGCAACATTTGGATTATTATTACTATTATTATTGTTATTGCACCAGCAACTTCTAAATCTGCGATTATACATTATTTTTCCTCCTTATATAAAAAGTGTATATTACATGATATGAATAAATTGTAATATATGTGAAAAATATGAGAAGTTGACTTAATAGACATAAAAAATAGGAGTCATGTTTTGAACTCCTGTATTATATATAAAACAAATAATAACTTTATAAATTTAAGAAATAGGTTCTAAGCAATTATAAAGAATATTTTCTAAATTTGTATCATCAACAACAGATACAATACAAGCATTAAGCATCTCTTTAGGATTCATGTTTTGAACATTAAGAATATATCCATTTACAAATGCAAGTTGTCTTATAAATTCACGAATAACACGTCCATTACCTTCTCTAAAAGGGTGAAGTACATTAAGTTCAGACATATAATAAGACAATCTTTTAGATAAATCTTTTTTTGAAAGATCTTTTAGGTGATTTTCAGAAGCAAGTTTGTCCAATAGTTTTCTAAGTTGGCTTTCTATAAATTCCCATCTAGCAAAACTAAATGAACCCTTAGCAATATTTTCGGTTCTAAAAAGACCGGCAAAAGGGTAAATATCCTCAAATAAAAATTTGTGAATACTTACAAAATGATATATGTCAAAATTTCCTATATTTTTATTTTGACGTAATTCATATAACTTTGCTAAACTTATTTGTCTTTCTACTTTTTGTAGTGTATCTAAATCTTTAATATTTAATTTATTAACTAAAATATCACTATTTTCATAGCAATATATAGAATTTCTTGATTCATATAAATCATCATTCATAATTACAGAATCATTCCTTTCGTATATAATTAAAAATTCTCATTTACTGAATTTTTAATTATATTAATTAATTCAGAAAGAGTAATTTGCTTATTAAAATATTTTTTCAACAAAGAAACATCTTCATCAGTAACAATCATATCTTCTATGGCTAAGTCTTTTTTTAAATTAGCTATATCAAATTCAAATTTTTCTTCATCAGACATTGTATCACAGTCCTTTCATAAAAATACATTTTTATTATATCATATGGAAAAATTTTTTTCTACTAAAACTTGATAATACTATAATATTTATATATAATTTGTATAATCTTAAAATGGAGGTATTATATGAAATATATAGGGATAATAGCGGCTATGGAAGAAGAAATGAATGCTATAAAAAAACTAATGAATGAAATAAAAGAAATAGATATAAAAAATTTAAAATTTATAGAAGGAAAAATAAAAAAGCAAGATTGTGTTTTAGTTCAATGTGGTGTAGGAAAAGTGAATGCTGCAAGAACTACACAATTAATGATAGATAATTATGAAATTGAAGAAATAATTAATGTTGGATCTGCAGGAGGATTGTCAGATAAATTAAATGTTGGTGATATTGTAATAGGAAACAAAATAGTGCAATATGATTTTGATATAACAGCATTCGGACATAAAAAAGGATATATAAGCGGTGTGGGAGAATATGTGGAATGCGACCCGAATTTAATTAGTAAAATTGTAAATATTGTAACTGAAACAGGTGGTAATTATAAAGTAGAACAAGGAATTATAGCAACTGGGGACAGGTTTTGTAATAGTGTGGAATTAAAACAAACAATAATTAAAGAATTTAATGCAATAGCTGTTGAAATGGAAGCAGGAGCCATTGCTCAAGTGGCTTTCTTAAATAATGTACCAGTAGTTATTATAAGAAGTATATCAGATTCTCCAAACGGAAATAATGAGACGGATTTTGAAAAGTATTTAGAACTAGCATCATCAAGATGTGCAGAAATAATAAAAAAATTTGCGGAATATTCATGCTAAAAGAGGAACATTTAGTATTATAGAAATGGAGTATAGAATGAAAAAAATATTAGCTAGCGATTATGATAATACATTTTATATAAATGATAATGATATAAAAAATAATATTCAAAAAGTAGAAAGCTTTAGAAATAAAAATAATATTTTTGCTATTGCTACAGGTAGGTCATATTATGATTTTACTGAAGATTTAAAAAAATATCCTATTAAATATGATTACTTAATCATTAATCAAGGGGCAACAATTTTAGATTCTAATGGAACTATAATAGAAAATTATATTATTGATAATAATATAAAAAACATTCTTATTAAAGATCTAGAATTATATGATCAAGATAATATGTTTACATGTAGTATTTTAGAAAGTAGGGTCAGCATAAAGAACAATAATATAACTAAAATACATAAAGAATATGAAACTGTAGAAGAAGCAAAAAAAATGAATAGTATTATAAACGATAGGTATTCAAGTTATATTATAAGTTATTTGATCCCATCAAATAAAGCAATAGAAATTATCTCATCTAAAACAAATAAGGCTAATGCAGTAAATAAAATAGCAGAGATAGAAAAGGTAATTAAACAAAATATCTTTACAATAGGTGATAGTTATAATGATATAGAAATGATTGAAAAATTTAATGGGTATTGTATTTTTGGTGCAGAAGAAGAAGTGAAAAATATTAGTACTAAAGAATATACATCTGTATCAGAATTAATTAATGAAATATTAGGAGAAAAAAATGAATGAGTATGAAAAAGAAAGCAATATAACTATACTTATAAATGCTTTAAGAAGAATTATAGAAATATTTTCAGGTCCATTTTTGACAACATATTTTATAAAAACATCATCTGAAAGTATTATAGACATTTCGATATATAATATATATTGCTATATTATATTAGCAATTAGTTCAGCAATAGTTGGTTATATAATAAAAAACAAATGGAAAATGGCTACTTTTAGAACAGGAGTTATTACTAATTTTATTTATATATTAGCAATTGTAGTTTTAAGAGAGAGGGTACTTGATTATCTATGGTTACTAGCAATTTTATATGGATTTTCTACTAGTTTATATTACTTACCATTTAATTTATTTATAACAAATAAGATAAAAAATGAAAATAGAACGAAGTATGAAACAAAAAATGAAATTGTTGCTTCTGTTATAAATATTGTAATACCAGTTTTATTAGGTTCAATAATAACGGTTACAAATTATAGATTAACAGCTTTTATAATACTTTTGATTTCATTCGTACAAATAGCATTATCATTTTTACTTAAACCAATAGAGGAAACAAATGAAAAATTTAAATTAAAAGAAGTTTATAATAAAGTAAAAAATGATAAAAATGCAAAGAGAATGATTATAGTAGAATATCTAGTTGGATTGAGTGTTAATTATAGTGCACTAGTTACAATAGTTACAATTCTAATATATAATTCTTTTAATACGGACTTAAATTTGGGAATAATAACATCTATTGCATATATATTACAGATATTAGTGGCTTATTTATATGGAAAATATTTTAAAAATAAAAAAGATAGTAAATTAATTGTATTTACAGCAGTGGTTCCAATTATAACATTATTTTTATTCTTAATTTTTCCTAATAATGCTACATTAATAATTTATAATCTATGTTATACAGTTTTTATTAATTTATTGTCAATGATTAGAATGATAAGATTGTATAATGTATCGAATACAGAGATTATAAATAAATCAAATCAAGCAGAATTTTGGACTATGAGAGAAATAAGTATAAATATGGGAAGAATAACAGGTTACATATTATTACTACTTGTTGGAATTACAAAAAATGATATATTGTTAAATGGTATAATGATTATTTTAACATTGTTTATATTTGTATTAGGAAATGTCTTAAAAAAAGTCGAAAAAGTAGAAGAAAAATGATATATCTAAAAATATAGAGAAATTTAAACGGATTATGTTATAATATTAATTGATGAGTTAAAATAATTTAAGAATATACTATTAGAGAAAGGAATAGAAAAATGGAAAATAAATATAACTTAACTTTGGAACAAAATATATTTTTAGCAAAAAGAAACTTGGTCCAGAATATATATGCTAATGCAAAAATGGAAGGGGTAAATATAACTTTTCCTGAAACAAAAACAATATTAGAAGGTGTAAATGTACCGAGTTTAAATATAGATGAAATTCAATGTATATTAAATTTAAGAGATGCCTGGAAATATGTTATAAATAATATAGAAAAAGATTTTAATCTTGATTTCATTTACAAAATAAATGAACTTGTAGCAAGAAATGAAAGTATTGCTTGGGGAGTTTTAAGACAAGGTGGAGTTCAAATAACTGGAACAGATTATATTCCTGCTGTGCCAAATGAAGAAGATGTAAAAAAAGAAATAAAAAGAATATTACAAATAAAAAATGCAACAGAAAAAGCCATTGAATATATGTTATATGGAATGAGAAGTCAGTTGTTCTGGGATGGAAATAAAAGAACAAGCACAATATGTGCAAATAAGATTATGATAGAAAATGGCTGTGGAATTATAAAAGTTCCAGATAATAAACTAAAAGATTTTAACATTTTATTATCTGAATTTTATAGTACAAATAATAAAGAAAAAATTAAACAATTTATTTTTGACAATTGTATTGATGGAATTGTTTTTGAACATTAGAGAATACGTGTTTTAGTTAATTTTTAGAAGATATGGGTTTTCGGTGACCATATCTTTTCTATTTCAAAAACATGCAAGAAAAGACGTATGAAAAAGACGTATGAAAAGACGTATGAAAATGTTGAACAAAACTGTTGACAATTAAACAAAAATGTAGTATTATAATTAACGTTAAAGAAGAAGCAATCCACTTCTCACCTTAACCAATGGGAAAAGGTAAAATAAAATATAATACTGCATAATTAAATTATGCAATATATTTATTGTGTGGATTGGCTTTAAAAAGTCAATTTTTTTATGCTCAAAAATTATTTTGAGTATGTATTATGGAGGTGTTTTAAATCAAACAAGAGTTACCTATTAATGAACAAATAAGAGCAAAAGAAGTTCAAGTTATTGATGAAAACGGAGAAAAATTAGGAGTAAAATCATTAAATGATGCATTAGATATTTCAGAATCTAAAAAGTTAGATTTAGTGCTAGTTGCACCAAATGTAAATCCACCAGTTTGTAAAATAATGAACTATGGAAAATACAAATTTGAACAAGCAAAAAAAGAAAAAGAAGCAAGAAAAAAACAAAAAACATTTGAATTAAAAGAAATAAGAATAACACCTAATATCGAACAACACGATTTTGAATTTAAAGCTAAAAATGCAAGAAAATTTATAGAAGATGGAAATAAGGTAAAAATAACAGTAAGATTTAAAGGTAGAGAATTAAACTATGTAAAATTAGGAGAAAATAGTTTAAACAAATTTATTGAAAATTTATCAGATATAGCAACTCCAGAGAAAAAAGCTATATTAGAAGGAAAGAATATGTTTATTATATTAGCTAAAAAATCTGAAAAATAGTTAATATTAAATATAAATTGCATGTAAGAATGTAATAAGTTGGGGTAATAGCCTCAAATATACCATTAAAAAGAGAGGAGAATGTAATTATGCCAAAATTAAAAACAAATAGAGCAGCCAAAAAAAGATATTCTTATACAGCTACAGGAAAGGTTAAAAGAACAAAATCAAATAAAAGACATTTATTAGCAAACAAAACTAAAAGAGCTAAAATAAGAGGTAAAGTACAAGATGCTTATGCAGATAAAACATGTGAAGCAGGAATAAAAAGATTATTACCATATGGTGGATAAGAGAAATTAAATTAGGAATAGAAAAGGAGTGAAAATAAATGGCAAGAGTAAAAACAGCTATAATAACACGTAAAAAACATAAAAAAGTATTAAAAAGAGCAAAAGGATATTATGGTGCAAAACACTATAGATTTAGAATGGCTAAACAAGCAGTTATGAAATCAGGAGTATATGCATATGTTGGAAGAAAAGATAAAAAGAGTAATTTCAGAAAACTATGGATAGCAAGAATTAATGCTGCTGCAAGAATGAATGGTACTACATATAGTAAAATGATATGTGGATTAAAAAAAGCAGGAGTTGTAGTAAATAGAAAAATGCTTGCAGAACTTGCAGTATCAGATAGTGCAGCATTTGCTAAAATAGTAGAAATAGCAAAAAAAGCATAAATATAATAAAAAAATCGATAAATTCTAATATTTTAATTTATCGATTTTTTTGTGGCTGAAGAAATAAATAGATGCATAAATTTTCCTATATTTTTTCTAAAATAACTGTTTACAAAACAAACAACTTAATATAGAATAGGAATAAATGTAGATAAAGGTGGAAAAATGTATATTTTTAATTCAGAAAATGAAGAAAATACAATACAGCTTGCATATACAATAGCAAAAGTATTGGAAAAAGGAGATATTATAGTTTTAAATGGAGAATTAGGAGCAGGAAAAACGAAGTTTACCCAAGGAATACTAAAATATTTCGGACTAGAAAAAGAAATATCTAGTCCAACATTTACTATAGTAAATGAATATACAAAAAACAATGTAAATATTTATCATTTTGATGTATATAGATTAGAAGATGAAGAAGAATTTTACGCAATAGGTGGAGAAGAATATTTTCAAAATGGAATTTGCATTATAGAATGGGGAGAACTTATAAAAAATGTGCTACCTAAAGATTATATTGAAATAAAATTCAACAAGAACGATGATAATTTGGATTTTAGAACTATAGAGATATATCCACATGGAGAAAAAATGAATAAAAAATTAAAAAATCTTAATATAGAAGAAATAAAATAAGAAAGGATATTGTACCTTGAAAATATTATCAATAGATACATCATCAAATATATGTAGTGTAAGCATTTTAGAAGACGAGAATGTAATTTTAGAAAAACAAAATAATGACATGAAAACACATTCTCAAAAACTAATGCCTTTAGTTGATGAATTATTCAATGAAACAAAATTAAAATTAAAAGATATAGATCTATTTGCTTGTTGTGTGGGACCAGGTTCGTTTACAGGCATAAGAATTGGAGTTTCAACAATTAAAGCTTTTGCAGATGTAACAGGTTTGCCAGTTGTGGGAGTTACATCATTAGAAGGGTTAGCCTATAACTTGAAAAGAAATGGATATATATGTTCTGTAATAGATGCGAAAAATGATAATGTATATTATGGATTATTTGAATTTAATAATAATGAATATAAAATTGTTGGAGAGTTAAAATTAGATAATATAAATAGTGTCTTAGATACAATAAATAAATATAAAAACATTATATTTGTAGGAGATGGAGCAATTACACACAAAGAGAAGATATTATCTAAAATAGAAAATCCTGAATTTGTAGAAGAAATAGAAAATTTACAGACAAGTGTAAGTATAGCTAGAATTGCTTTAGATGAATATAAAAAAGGAAATGCAATAAAATCTGAAGGGCTATTTCCAATATATCTTAGAAAATCACAAGCTGAAAGAGCTTTAGAGGGTGAAAAGTAATGATTCAACAAATAAGTATAACTGAAATGAAATTAGAAGATGTAGAAAAAATAAAAAAAGATCTTCAAGTAAATTTCGATAATTTTTGGAATTATGAAATACTAAAAGAAGAAATTGTAAATAATAATTCTAAATATCTAGTTGCAAAAATAATAAAAAGTGGCAAATGTGAGATAATAGGATTTGCAGGGATAAAAATAATATTAGATGAAGCAGATATTATGAATATCGTAGTAAAAAAACATCATAGAAAAAAAGGAATAGCAAGTCTTATTATGGAGAATTTAATAAAATTGGCGCAAAACTTAGATTTAAAAAAATTAAGATTAGAAGTAAATCAGAAAAATATTGCAGCCATAAATTTATATAAAAAATTTAAATTTGAAGAAGTAGGAATCAGAAAAAAATATTATAATAATACAGATGATGCAATATTAATGGAAAAAATAATATGAAATAAAAACTAAAGTAAAAGGAAAGAAGGAAAACTGATGAAAAATAATTATGAATTATCTTACAAAGATTTAAAATACATATGTAATCCAAATGTGTTTAAATTCACAACTACTGAGGAATTAGAAGGTATAACTACAGGAATTGGGCAAGATAGAGGAATAAAAGCATTAGAATTTGGTATTAATGTTGCAGTAAAGGGCTATAACCTATATCTAGAAGGGCCAGATGGTGTTGGAAAAACAATGTATACTAAAAATTATTTAAATAAAATAGACAAAAAGAAAAAAGTTCCATCAGATTGGTGTTATATATATAATTTCGACAATCCAAATGAACCTATAGCAGTAGAGCTACCAGCAGGTCAAGGTAAAGAATTTAAAAAAGCTATGGAAAATCTTGTAAAAGATGTAAAAACAGATGTATCTAGAACTTTAGGAAATGAAGATTTTGAAGAAGAAAAAAATCTAATAAAAAAAGAATATGAACAAAAGAAAAGTTTATTAATGGAAAAATTAAATAAAACATCATCAAAATTTGGATTTCAAGTAAAATCAGCTCCAAATGGTATTTATATGATGCCATTATTAAATGGAAAAGTATTGGAAGAAGAGGAATTTGAAAGACTAGATCCAAAAATAAAAGAAGATTATGAGAAAAAATCTGCAATAGTACAAGAACAAATAATGAAAGCAATAGCAGAAATAAAAGCAATAGAAAGAGAAACAGAAAATAAAATAAATGAATGGCAATCAAATGTGGCATTATTAACAATTAATGCACATGTGAATATTGTAAAATCAAAATTTAAAAGAAATAAAAAGATTAATAAATTTCTAGAAAATATAAAAAAAGATATATTAAAAAATATATCAGCTTTTGCCACAGAAGAAAAAAATAATAATAAACAACAAAATCAAAATAAACCAGAACAACCTAAACCATGGGCAAATTATAGAGTTAATTTATTTGTAGACAATAGTCAAAAAGAGGGATGCCCAGTAATAATGGATTCTAATTATTCGTATCATAATATTTTTGGAAAATTAGAATATGAAAATTATTTTGGATCATTAAAAACAGATCATACAATGCTAAAACCAGGTCTACTACATCTTGCAAACGGAGGATATATAATTTTACAAGCAAGAGATTTAGTATCAAATGGTTTGTGTTATGAGGCTTTGAAAAAAGCTATAAGAATAAAACAAATTGCGATAGAAAACACTGCAGATCAACGTTCATCTATGGTAATGGTATCATTAAAACCAGAACCTATTCCATTAGACATAAAAGTTTTGTTAATAGGTGATGAAAGTGTATATCAAACATTATTAATGATGGATGCAGATTTTAAGAAACTATTTAAAATAAAAGTAGAATTTGAAGAAGATACTCCAATAAGTAATGAAAATATGAATAATTTGGCAAGATTTATTCATGGTTTTTGTGAGCAAGAAGGGTTATTGCATTTAGATAAATCTGCAGTAGCAAAAATGATAGAATATTCTATTAAAATTTCGGGAGATAGAGATAAATTATCTATAAGATTTAATGATTTAGCAGAAATATTAGGAGAAGCATGTACATGGGCTAAACTTGATAAACAAAAGGTTGTAACAGATAAATATATAGATAAAGCACTATCAGAACAGATTGAAAGAGTAAGAAAATATGATACGAGATATCTAGAAATGATTAAAGACAAATCTGTATTAATAGATACAAATGGTAGTAAAGTTGGGCAAATAAATGGTTTGACTGTAATAAATATTGGTGGACATTCTTTTGGTAAACCTGTAAAAATAACAGCAAATACTTATGTGGGAAAAAATGAGATAATAAACATAGAAAGAGAGATAGACTTATCTGGACCAACTCATTCTAAAGGTGTACTTATTTTATCTGGATATTTAGGAGAAACTTTTGCACAAGATATGCCATTATCATTAACTGCTAGTCTATGTTTTGAACAAATGTATAGTGGAGTAGACGGAGATAGTGCATCAAGTACAGAGTTATATGCAATTTTATCTAGTTTGTCAGGAGTTCCAATAAATCAGGCAATTGCTGTTACAGGATCTGTAAATCAAAAGGGTGAAATTCAACCAATTGGTGGAGCAAATGAAAAAATAGAAGGATTTTTCCAAATATGTCAAATGAGAGGATTGGATGGATCAAATGGAGTTATAATTCCAAAACAAAATGTTAAAAATTTGCAATTAAATGATGAAGTTGTACAGGCTGTTAAAGATAAGAAATTTCATATATATGCTATATCAACTGTAGATGAAGGGATAGAAATCCTTACAGGAGTGCCAGCTGGAAAGATGAATGAAAATGGCGTGTTTACAGCAGGAAGTGTGAAAGCTTTGGCATATGAGAAATTGAAAAAATATGCTGAAATAAATAATAAATAATAAAGTTGGAAAATATAGGTTGTATTTCAATAGTTGAGGTGAAAAATTTTTAAAGTTTTTCTGCCTCAGCTTTTTTATTTTTCCCTATACAGAAAAATAAACTTGTCATAAATTACAAGTCTTTAGAATAAACTTGAAAATGAATAACAAAAGAAAGGACTGTTCAAAATGATAAATTTAACAGTAATAAAACTAAGAGATATTTTTAAATATTTTTTTAAAATTATTATTATAATTGTTGGAATCATTTTGGTAATTAAAATATTAGGAATAAATAATACTTATATTTCGAATTTAGTATCCAAAAAAGATATGGATACATTTATATCATATTTAGAAAAAGAAATTCCAGGGATGGAAAATAGTGAGAATAAAGAAAAGGATATTAATCCAATTAGTATACCAATAAGTATGGAGTATTTAGAAATAGAAAATGTTGAAGAAGTAGCAATACAAGAAAATGGAAATGAAAATGTTGAAGAAAATGTTGAACAATCAAGTTCAGAAAATAATAATGAGCAAATAGAAGAACAAGAAGTTCAAACAGATGTGGCAACAGAGGTAATTGAAACAGGGGTTGTTGATAGTTTTACAGATGAATATAATGGAGTAAAAATAAAAAATGGAACAGATATAGGTTTAACACGCCAAATGCTTGAGCCTAATATAGAAGTTGATAAATCAAATATAGTAATTTTTCATACACATACATGTGAGAGCTATACTCCAACAGAGACATTCTTTTATGAACAAACAGGAAATTTTAGAACTACAGATTTAAATTATACTGTAGCAAGAGTGGGAGATGAATTAGAAAATAATTTAAAATCATATGGATATAATGTTATCCATGATAAAACATATCATGATTATCCAGCATATTCTGGATCGTATGGAAGATCACTTGAAACAGTTAAGAATATTTTAAGTACTACTAGTGCAGATATAGTAATTGATTTACATAGAGATGCAATAGGGGGAGATGGTAGTTATGCACCAACTGTAAAAATTGGTGATGAATATGCTGCTCAATTAATGTTTGTTATAGGAACAAATGGGGGAGGATTAGCACATGATAATTGGAATGATAATTTAAAATTTGCAGTAAAAGTACAAGAAAAGGCAAATGAGATGTATCCTGGGTTATTTAAAACAATTATGCTCAGAAATTCTAGGTATAATCAACACTTATCAAAAGCAGCAACTATAATTGAAGTAGGGGCCACAGGAAATACTATGGAGCAATGTTTGGTGAGTATGAAGTATTTGGCCAAGGTAATAGATAGCTTGTAATATATTGATAGCAATATTTTACAAGTCTATCTCATCATTTTCTGTTTCCTCAGTTCCCACTTCTAAGTCTCGTTTACTATCTTTAATAAATTGTAAATCATGTTTTAACATATAATCAGCAATATCGTTTGTTTTTATATATGATCTTTTATCATTTGGTAAGATATAATGAATATGACCTTTATCTGTTGATAAATTTATTAAAACTTGCAAATCTTTACTACCATCTTTTTCAGTTTTATATATGGTTGTTCTTTTTATTTTCTTTCTTTCAACTTTATTAGTTATGGTATTTATCATATAATCAACAAAATCTTTGTATTCTATATAACCATTTAATTTATTCTTATAATTAAAAAAATTAAGAAAAAATTCTAATTTAAATTCAGTATACAAGTCTCTAGGTATTGCTTTATCTTGGATTTGAGGATATTTTTCAAGAATGAAAGGACGTAGTACTTTAGAACATAAAGCTTCATTCCTAATCATCTCAAAAACAGTATCTGTGTAAATACCTTTATATGTATATCCTAATTTATTATCCATTTCTTCTATTTCTTTATCAGAAAAAGTTGATAATTCACCTACTTCATCTAATTCTTTAAATTTATCTGTTCTACTACCAAATCTTTTGGTTCTCATTCCTAATTGAATTCTAAATAAATCTTCCATAGGGCTTAAATAATATCTCTTATCATCTTTACCAGTTACAATTAAATCAACATGTTGAAAAGGTGATTTAGTAGGTTTTTCGATTAGACTGCTTTTTACTCCTATTTTTGAGAATGCATAGTCATAAATTTGAGCACTAGATTTACAAATTATAGAAGATTTTTCTTTAAAATTTATATTTGTTTCTTTATCATAAATTTTTCTTTTTTCTGCATCAGTTCCATAGAAAAAAGCAATATCTTTTTTAAATAGTTTTGCTAGTTCCAAATAAATATATCGAATTTGTGTATTTTTGTCTAAATCTTTTGGCATGTTTTCTATTATTTTATCTACAGCGTTCATATAAACCTCCACTATCCTTTTTATTAAATTTTACCATGTTTTAGTGAAAATGTAAATTGCAAGAGGTGCAACAAAAAAATCACACAATAGTAGGGTGGTATATCGTATGGGTTGCAAAATATGACACATTATGCTAATATAACATATATTATAATAAAAACAAGAAGGGTGGTTTCTAAAAGTGGAAAAGGAGCAACAAGCAAAAAATATATTAGCTAAGTATAATCAAGGTCATATAATTAAAATTTTAGATAAACTTAATGAAGAAAAAAAAGAGGAATTAATAGATCAAATTATTGAAATGGATTTTGAGCAAATTATAGATTTATATAATAAGTATAAACAAGATGAATTATTAGTGAGTAATAAAGATATAAAAAATATTAAATATATAGATAAATACGGAATAAACGAATCAGAAAGAGAAGAATACAAAAGGATAGGGGAAAAATACATAAAAGAAGGAAAATATGCAGTAGTTACAATGGCAGGAGGTCAAGGTACAAGACTTGGTCATACAGGACCAAAAGGTACATTTAAGATAGATACAGTAAATGGAGATAAGTATTTATTTGAAATAATAGTAGAGACTCTAAAAAAAGCTGAAAAAGAGTATGGAGTAGTAATTCCATGGTATATTATGACTAGTAAAGAAAATAATGCTCAAACAGTAGAATTTTTAAAGGAGAAGAATTATTTTTCATATCCAGAAGATAAAATAAAAATATTTATGCAAAATGAGATACCAATGATATCAGATGATGGTAAATTAATAATAAATGAAAAATACCGTATAAAAGAGGCATCTGATGGAAATGGTGGAATATATAAGTCAATGAAAGAAAATGGAATATTGGATGACATGGAATCAAAAAACATAGAGTGGATTTTTATAGGTGGTGTTGACAATATATTATTAAAAATGGTAGACCCAATTTTAGTGGGAGCAACAGTAAAAGAAAATAATCTAGTTGCATCAAAATCTGTAGTAAAAGCATATCCGGAAGAAAAAGCAGGGGTATTTTGCAAAATAAACAATAGACCAAAAGTAATAGAATATAGCGAAATGTCAAAAGAAATGTGTGAACAGAGAGACGAAAATGGTGAGTTATTATATGGAGAAATGAATATTTTAAGCCATATGTACAACATAAAAGCACTATACACATTAGCAGACAAAAAAATGCCATATCATAAAGCACACAAAAAATCAGATTACATGGATGAAAACTTGAAAATGATAAAAGTAGAGACTCCAAATGCATTCAAATTCGAAGCATTTATATTTGATGGATTCGAAGAATTTAACGAAATGACAATACTGCGAGTAAAAAGAGAAGAAGAATTCGCACCAATAAAAAACAAAACAGGAAAAGACAGTCCAGAGACAGCAATAGAGCTATATAATAAAATGTCTATTTAGTGTTTAACACTAAATGGACATTTTTTAAACTGTATAATTTTTTCCTTTATGGGAAGAATCTAATTAGTAAATTATTTTAGAAAGGATGATTTTTATGAAGGAAGTAGCTGAAGAGTTGAATAAGTTTTTGTGTAATTTAGTAATTTTTGGAAGAAAGGTGCAAAATTATCATTGGAATGTGTCTGGTAGAGATTTTTTTGTGTCACATGAAAAATTAGAGGAATATTATAATGATATTAATGAACAAATAGATGAAATTGGAGAACAAATTTTAATAATGGGTTATCAACCTTATGGAACATTAAAAGACTGTTTGGAGCATGGAAAATTAGATGAGGCTGAAAATAAAAAAATTAGTGGGGCAGATGTATATAGTAATGTTATAGTTGATATGGGAAGATTATTGAAACAATGTATAGATATAAAAGTACAAGCAGATAAAGCAGACGATTATGCTACATCTAGTATAATGGATGAATATATAGTGGGGTATAGAAAAAAACTTTGGATGCTTAACCAAAGTATAAAAGAAGCGGAGTAGTATAATACAACCCAAACAAATAGAAAAAGCTCCAATAACAATATTGAAAAAATACCAATAAAATCATTGAAAAAATACCAATAGCATGTTATAATCTTGTTAAGAAATTAACAAGGAGGAGAAATATGTCTCTAAGAAAAGAAGGATATAGAAATAGAATTATAGATGAAAAAATCAAAAAAAATTTAAAATTATTTGGAGCAATAAGCCTAGAAGGACCAAAATGGTGCGGAAAAACATGGACTGCATTAAACCACGCAAATTCAGTAGTTTATCTTAATAATGTTAGCAACAATTTTAATGAAAGAACTTTAGCACAAATGAATGTAGACCTAATATTAAATAAAGAATATCCAGAACTCATTGACGAATGGCAAGAAGTTCCGGCTATTTGGGATGGTGTCCGCTTTAAATGTGACGAAGATCAAAAAAGAGGAAAATATATACTAACAGGCTCAGCAACCCCAGTTACAAAAGACATACATCATTCAGGAGCAGGAAGAATTTGCAGAATGAAAATGTATACAATGTCTTTATATGAATCAGGTGATTCTACTGGAAAAGTATCAATAAAAAATCTATTTGAAAATAATATTAAAGATGAGTTTACAGGAAAAGTTGATTTAAAATATTTAATTGGATTAATAATAAGAGGTGGATGGCCACAAAATATAGGAATGAATGAAGAAGAGTGCTTGGAATTAACACAAAGTTATATAAATGATGTCCTAAATTTCGATATTTCAAATATTGATGGAGTAACAAGAGATATTAATAAAATGCGTATGATATTGCGTTCATTAGCTAGGAACGAAAGTACTATTGTAAATAATAATACCATAATAAAAGATGTAAACGAAGATATGGATGTAGCAAGTAAAAATACAATACTAGATTATATAAATGTATTAGAAAAATTATACTTAATAGAAAATCAAATAGCCTTTAGCATAAACTTACGTTCAAGTAATAGAGTAGGAAAATCTGCAAAAAGACATTTTGTAGATCCATCATTAGTATGTGGAATATTAGGATTAACATCAGAAAGTTTATTACAGGATATTAATTTTTTAGGATTTTTATTTGAAGCTCTTTGTGAAAGGGACTTAAGAATATATATAGAAAGTTATAATGGGAATTTATATCATTTTAGAGATAATACAACAGGATTGGAAATAGATTCAATAATAGAAATGCCAAATGGAGAATATGGAGCAATAGAAATAAAATTAGGTACAGATAAAATTGAAGAAGCAGCAAAGAACTTATTAAAATTTAATGAATTAGTAAAGAAAAAACCAAAATTCTTATGTATTATTAGCGGATTACATGAAGCAGTAATTAAAAGACCGGATGGAATATATGTAGTACCAATAACAGCATTGAAACATTAAAAAAATAATATAAAATTATTGCAAAATAAAAAAGATAGTGATAGAATAAAAAGCCAAAAGGGAGTAGCTTATAAACTACTGGTCAACATCTCGGCTTTTAGAGCATGGCTAGTAACCTAGAAAAAAGGTAAGCAAGACTTTTAAAGAATAGCATAGTAGAAAGCAATATGCTAGTTCTTTAAAAGTTTTTTTATGCTCTATAATATATAAGCTACTATACAAAATATCTAAGGAGGAAAATTTCATGGAGAAAAAATGGTTTTGTCAAAATGAAGAAGAATTGAAAGAAAATCTACATACTGACTTTGAAAATGGACTCACACAAGAACAAGTAAGAGAGCAAAGAGAAAAATATGGCTTAAATGAATTAACAGCAAAAAAGAAAAAAAGTTTATTCGTAAAATTTTTAGAACAATTTAAGGACTTTATGATAATAATCCTTATAATAGCAGCAGTAGTTTCAGGGGTTATTGGAGTAATAGAAGGAGAAGGTATAACAGATACTATAATTATTTTAATAGTTGTTATATTAAATGCAATAATAGGAGTTGCACAAGAAAACAAAGCAGAAAAATCATTAGAGGCACTTCAAAAACTAAGTAGTCATGTTGCAAAAGTAATAAGAGATGGAAAACTAGTAGTAGTAGAATCAAAAGACTTAGTACCTGGTGATATTGTAGTATTAGATACAGGAGATTTTGTACCAGCAGACCTAAGAATAATAGAATCTGCAAACTTAAAATCACAAGAATCATCATTAACAGGAGAATCTGTACCAGTTGAAAAAAATAATATGTTAATAGAAGATTCAGAAGTGGGAATTGGTGATAGAACCAATATGCTATTTTCATCTAGTTTAATAACATATGGTAGAGGAAAAGGTGTTGTAGTTGAAACTGGTATGAATACAGAAGTTGGAAAAATAGCAGGAATACTAAATGAAACTGAAGAAACGCAAACACCACTTCAAATTAAATTAAATAAACTAGGAAAGACATTAGGTGTTGCAGCACTTTTAATTTGTTTAGTTATATTTATAATAGGAATTTTATATGGAAAAAATCCACTAGATATGTTCATGGTAGCTGTAAGTTTAGCGGTAGCAGCAATACCAGAGGGACTTGCAGCAGTATCAACAATTGTTTTAGCAATTGGTGTACAAAAAATGGTAAAAAAACATGCCATAGTAAAAAAATTACCAGCAGTAGAGACTTTAGGATGTGCAACTGTTATTTGTTCAGATAAAACAGGAACGCTAACACAAAATAAAATGACAGTAGAGCAAATTTTTGTTAATGAAAAACAACTAAATATAAAAGAATTGGCAAAAGAAAATATTACAAACGAAACACAAAGGTTATTTGATATATGCATGTTATGTAATGATACAAAAATAGCAGAAGATGGAAGCCTAACAGGAGATCCAACAGAAACAGCATTAGTAGATATGGGATTTAAATTAGATTATGGAAAAACACTAGTAACTGATAATCCAAGAGTTAATGAAATCCCATTTGATTCAGAAAGAAAATTAATGACAACAGTCCATAAATATGGTGATAAATACATTATTTATACAAAAGGTGGGGTTGACGAGCTTCTAAAATGTTGTAATTCATATATAAAAGAAGGAGAAATTAAAAAAGACTTAGACAATTATAGAAAATCGATATATGAATCAAATGAAAAAATGGCAAAAGACGCATTAAGAGTATTAGCAATGGCATATAAGGAATTTGATCATTTACCAACAGATGAAGATATGAAGAATATGGAATCTGATCTAATTTATGTAGGAATGGTAGGAATGATAGATCCACCAAGAGAAGAAGCTAAAAAAGCAGTCGAAAAATGTAAAATGGCAGGAATAAAAACTGTTATGATAACAGGGGACCACAAAATTACAGCAACAGCTATAGCAAAATCATTAGGAATATTAGAAGATGAATCAGAAGCAATAACAGGTGCAGAACTAGAGAAAATGTCAGATGAAGAATTAGAAAAAAATGTAAGACACTATTCTGTATATGCAAGAGTTTCACCAGAACACAAAGTAAGAATTGTTAAAGCATGGCAAGCAAACGGAGAAGTTGTTGCTATGACAGGTGATGGAGTAAATGATGCACCAGCACTTAAAAAAGCAGATATAGGATGTGCAATGGGAATTGTTGGTACAGATGTTGCAAAAGAGGCAGCAGATGTAATATTAACAGACGATAATTTTGCAACTGTTGTATCTGCAGTAGAAGAGGGTAGACGTATTTATGATAATATATTAAAAGCAATACAATTCTTATTATCTAGTAATGTTGGTGAAATAATTGTATTATTTGTAGCAATATTAATAACACCATTATTAAGCCAAATTTTCGGAATAGATATACATCTAATTGAACCATTATTACCAATACACATATTATGGATAAATTTAGTAACAGATTCATTACCAGCACTTGCTTTGGCAGTTGATCCAGCTGAAAAAGATATAATGGAAAGAAAACCTATTAAACCTGGAAAAGGAATCTTTTCAGGAGGAATGTCATGGAGAGTGGTATATCAAGGTGTAATGATTGGATTAATAACACTTGCAGCATTTATAATAGGACTTGCAACTCCAGAAGATGAGTTACCAACAATGGTAAGAATGGATGGAGTTATATATAGTGCAGAAGAGATTGTAAACTTAGATGAAGCTCTTAATAATGGAGCAGAGATAGTTGACACACAAGAAGTAAAAGTTGAAATTGGTCAAACAATGGCCTTTGTAGTACTTGCATTAGCAGAATTAGTACATGTATTTAATATAAGAAATAATAAATTATCTCTATTAAAAACAAAGAACTTTAATAATAAACAACTACTTTTGGCAATAGGAGCATCTGCAGTACTTATGCTAATTATATTATTAGTTCCAGCATTAAGACACATATTTAGTATACCTGTATTACCAATAGGAAATATAATAGAAATAATTGTACTGGTATTTATGCCAATATTAATAGTAGAAATCTTTAAAGCGCTAAAATGGAATGGAACTAAAAATGAGGCTTAGGTAAATAATTAAAAATAAGCAAAAATATAAACTTCGATATATTTTTTATTAGATAATTTGTCAAATTAAGGAATATAATCGAAGTTTTTTTGCACATCAATATTGCAAAACGTGCTATTTTACGAGCTTTTATTCAAAGAAAACATAAAAATCCACCTTTTGTAATATTCATGTAACAAAAATGTAACCATTCTGTAATTGAAAAAAATGATGAAAAATGTTAAATTAATATTAACGTAAGTTTAAAAATAAATTTACAAAAGAGAAAATACTGTAAAAAAACAGTGTAATAAAAAAAGGGAGGACTATTATGAAAAAAAGAAGTGAAGAAAGTCGAAAAAGACTTAAAAAATTGTGGATACTATTATTATTAACATGTATCCTAGCAGTATTATCAACATATGCCTGGTTTTCTACACAAAGAGCTGTTGAACTTACAGGGCTAAATGTAAACGTAGATGTTGCAGAAAGTATGCAAATCTCATTAGACGGTGAGAACTGGACACAAAGCATAGCTATTACAGATATGAAACAATTATTGGGAACAGCATCAGGAGATGTATATCAAGCAAATCCCGATGAGCATACTAACTATGTACCAACTGAATTAGTACCAGTTTCAACAATAGGAACAGTAAAAACAGGTATATTACAAATGGTATATGGAACCATAAGAGATAATAAAATCTTAGAAAATATCCAACATTGTAGTGAAGAAAATTTAGATACAGCTCATAATTCTGAACATCCATATTTAGTATTTGACTTATACTTAAGAAATACATCTGGAACAACACCAGGAACCTTAGATACAATTCAATTAGATGCAGGTTCTTCTGTATGGGCAAGTACTGCTGGTGTAGGATTACCAGAAAGTGCAAGAGTAGCATTTGTAGCATATAATACAAATTCACAAAATGTAGGTTTAACTGCAGACGGAACTGCTATAAGAGCAATACAAGGAACTGATGGAGATCCAATTGCAATATGGGAACCAAACTTTAATAATCATACACAATATGTTGTAGATAATGATCCAGCAAATAGAATTCCAAAACTAAATACAGTTTATAATACATTAGCTATAAACGATTCAGTATCAGCATCATCAACAATTAATGATGTAACAATAACAAGTGCAAACGATCAATTAGTAGAAGTGTTTACAAATAAAATAGCAGAAACAAATAGAGGAGTAGGAGCAGGTTCAGATAGACAAGCAAAAGAAACAGCAGCAGCATCAAATTTGAAACTTACTGATGGATCAACAGACTTTGGAATATATCCAAATACAATAACAAAAGTTAGAGTATACATATGGTTAGAAGGACAAGATCCAGACTGTATAGACTTAGCATCTACTGGAGAAATGCTTAACGCAGATATTAAGCTTGTAAAACCAGTTGCAGCAGACGGTCCAGACGGTCCTTAGTAAAATAAAAAATACAGTTAATACAAAAGAGATTTTCTAAAAACCAGGAAATCTCTTTTATTAAAGGAAAGAGATTGATTATGAAAAAGAAAATAAAAGAAGCATCTAATAAGATAGAAAAAAGAGATAAAAGATTAAGATTATTAAAAATAATATTATTAATTGTGTCTATATTTTTAATTTTACTGTATATTATTCTAAAACTAATATATGAAGTTGGAAATTTTACAATAACACTTGACACCTCATATGGACTTCAAAGAAATTTATTTATGTATGAAAGTCTTGAAAATAAAATTTGTTTAGATACTTTAACTGCAGATAATATAGAATTTATGACAAATATATCTGGAGACTGGATTCCACAAAACATAAATGATGAAGCAGACGGAGGTCATAATGGGCAAAATTATATTGCATATACATTTTATTTAGAAAATATGGGTAAAGAAGTTATAAATTATTGGTATAGAATAAATATAACAGATACAATAAGAGAAGCAGATGAAGCAGTTAGACTTAAAGTAATAAAAAACGGAGAAGAAAAAGTATATGCTAAAGCCAATAGAAATACTGGAGAAGCTGAAATAGATACAATAAAATTCTTTTCAGATGATACAGTTGCA
>CALXJL010000007.1 GCA_944388615.1 uncultured Clostridia bacterium | reverse complement strand
TAAAAATATTCCTTCATTTATTACTCCTACTAATTTCTCAAAAAATTTTTTGTAAATTATATCATTCTTTTAATCTCAAATCAACTTAATCTCTTGGTCAATTCTTAGTCGCTATTTTTATCTTCGCTTTTGTCTTCTAACCTTTTAGTATCTTCTAAATCCATACTTTTTAGTAAAAAATACACCGAAGTGTATGCACTCTGCATTTTACCTGCATAAAAATAATTTTTGCAGATGATTAGAAATCTCGTCTTTCTATATGTTGTCAGAGAATGCTCTGCTTTCCTTATCCTGCCCTTAAATTTTTTTAATTTAAGGGCAAAAAAGAGAAGTATCTTGTAAAAAAATACTCCTCAACTAAAACTATATAAGTTACTTATATATATGCGAGATCTAAAATCTCAAATTAGATTAATCTATATTATATATTATATTAAATTTTTCTTAATATATACAAAAAGAGTAAAGTTTTGAATCTTTACTCTTAAATCAACCTTATATATTTCTATATAAGTAAGTTCCACCTTCCGTGGAAAATATTTATTAATTTAATTATACCATAAACTTAATCAATGTCAAGATTTTTTAAAAGCCTTTTTTCTAGCCTATCCATAAATTCAGGTGTCATTTTCCCTATTTTATAAATTAAACGAGATTTGTCTATACAAGAAATTTGTTCTGCTTTTGCTTTAGATGGTAATTTATTTAGTTTTCCTTCTTCTAAATCTGTTTCTAAAATCTTTTCGTGTGTATCACATAACCTATTAGAACTAGAAATCGGTATTACAACGACTGTACTTGATACACTATTTTTATATGAATCTTGCATTATAATTCCCATATGTGTATTACTCAATTCTTTTCCTATATTTTGACCAAATTCTATTAAATATATTTCATCTTTTCTTGGTCTTATAGGATGTAAATTATTTTTTCTGTTTTTCTCAAATTGTTCAGATTTATCATTTAAGTCAAACTTATATATAAACCAATCAAAGAACTTTTTAAAGTTTTTTCTATTTATATATTTAGTAACGTTTTTTATAACATAATCTAACATCTTTTAAGTATTTTTCCTCCATTCTTTCTTCAATTCCTTTTCTTCTCTTTCATCAATATCTTCTTGCTCAACATCAATTAAATAAATTTTATCATTAAACGAACCCTTTTTACTATTTTTAATTTGTCTTGCATTTTCTAAATCTTCTATTGATATATTTCTATCTTTCATTATAGCAAAAATAACTTCCATTAAATCTGCTAATTCTTCAATAGAATGTTCTTCTACAAATTCATGAGCTTCCTCAAATATTTTTTTATCTAACTCTTGTAAATACTCTTTATCATTTAGTATTTTATATTTGCATTTTCTTCCTTTCATAGAATCAATATTTTCAGGTATTTTATCTCTTACTAATTTATTATAAATATATTTCATCTTTATCATCTCCAAATTAATTACATATATATAATAAAACAAACGTTCTTAAAAGTCAATAGGACTTTTGACATTTTATGATTTATTTCTTTTTGGTATTTAGCATAATTTTTTGCAAAAACAACAGTATCAAAAACATTTGAACCTCATATTATATTTTAAAGGAGGAATATTGATGAAAAATAAATTTATTCAAATGCTCTGTATAATTTTTACAATTCTTGTTTTCCCAATATATACATATGCAATGGGGCCTACAAATCCGTCCACCTACGAAGGTATTGATGTTAGTGGTTGGCAAGGATATATAGATTATGCCAGAGTAAAAGATTCAGGCATTGATGTAGTATACATTAAAGCAAGTCAAGGAAGTGATATTACAGATCCATACTTTAAAACTAATTATACAAATGCTAAAGCGAATGGCTTAAGCATTGGATTATATCATTTTTTAACAGCTAGAAGTACAGCTGATGCCATTACAGAGGCCCAATATTTTTGCAGTGTTATATCAGACACGTCTCCAGACTGTAAACTCGCTATGGATTTTGAAGTTTTCGGAGACCTTTCAGTTGAAGAAATTAATGAAATTTCACTAACCTTTTTACAAAAAGTTGAAGAATTAACTCGGTAAAGAAATGGTTATATATAGTGATGCATATAATGCAACCAATGTTTTTAGTAGATCACTTGCTGACCAATACCCATTATGGATTGCAGAATACGGTGTTAATGAACCGGTTAACACAACCAATTGGAATTCTTGGGAAGGATTTCAATTTTCAGATACAGGTACAATTAATGGAATATCTGGATACGTAGATAGAGATAGATTTTCTAGTGCAATATTTTTAAATTCTTCTGAAACAATTACAACACCTCAAAATACAACTAATATTATTATAGATTATACAGTACAAAGAGGAGATACTTTAAGTGGAATTGCTCAAAGGTATGATACCACTGTTCAAGAAATTGCTGGGTTAAACTCTATTCCTAATCCAAACTTAATTTATGCTGGTCAAATTTTAAGAATCGATATTACAAATGGATATGATTATATAACACAAGATCGCCATGAAACAAAACATATTATATATACAATAAAAAGAGGAGATACTTTAACATCTATTGCTAATAGATATGGTGTTTCAATCCAAAGTATTGTAAGATTAAATAATATTCAAAATCCAAATTTAATTTATGCTGGTGAAACTCTAAGAATCAATATTGTATAAAAGTATCAAGGGAATTTATATAACTTCTGAGTTATATAAATTCCCTTAAACCTTTTATTTAAATACTCTCTTTTCCATTTTTATAATGTCTTGATGACAATTTAGTTTCAAATTCATTCCATGATTTACTAAAAACATGATCTGCAAACAAATCCTTTAACCCTGTTATTTGTTTTAATCTAATTATTTCATCTAATTCCATTCCCAAATGTTTTGAAATTTCTTTATCAGTCCATCCCCTTTGAGTCAGATCTCTTACTATATATGACATATCCACTATCTGATGTGTTCCCCTTGCTCTATTATGTCTAATTGTACTCGCCATACGATTTTCTAAACTCTTATCTATAGTAACAACTGGAACCTGTTTTAAATGAAAATATTCTTTAGCACATCTATATCTATGAAATCCATCAACAACTATGTAAATATCTTTTTCTTTATCATAATAAGTTACTATTGGTTGTGTATATCCATCCTCTTCAATTGAATGCTTTAACAACTCCATCTCTGGTGGTGCAACTTTATTAGGATTGTAATCATTTGCAACAACTTTATCAATATCTACTAATTTCACTCCTAATACAGGAAATTCAATTTCTTTCATTTATACCATACTTCCTTCTACTTCTAGTTTATCTTGATTTATTAATTCATTATTTTCTATACTGATTGTTATAAAATTTTTTAATCCTCTACTAGTAATAGTAAAACCACATTTCGTATATATTTCCTCATATATAACAGGAACAATACTAGGTTCTATCATTACTTCATTTTTCAAATTTTCAAGCAATTTTATTAGATATTCATCTTTTACTGCATAAATATTTTTTATTACCCCACCAACCATTGAAACAAATGCCACAACCTTTTCGTTAGTCAGATATAAATACCACGTTTTTCCTGTATCATCATAAATTCTGTCATTTATAATATTTTGAACTACCCTTGATCCAAAAAATTTTCCCATATATTGATAAAAATCCTTAGATTTATTTGTTAATTTTAATATTTTTTCTTTCTCCATTTATACCACATCTCTTTTCATCATATTTTCTACGGCATTTCTTCTTTTATTATTTTTTGCAAATCTTTATCATCAGTTATTGTATTTACATTCAATAGATTATCCCATTTATGTATTAATCTCCTAAGCTCATTATCATCATTTTTAGTTCGAGCAAATGATAATCTTTTTAGATAAAAATCGTTTTTTTCTATTGCCCTTGCAATTCTCCTCCAAGATATAACTTTTTTCTGATTTTCCAATTTCAGATCAGCAGTTTCTGGAATATCTTTTTCATCTATATTATATTTATTTCGATGCCAAATCATAAACTTTTTAATTTTCCTATAATATCTAAGCATTAAATCTTTATTGTATATTCCTATACTTTCTAACAAATAAACTGTATATTCTTGCCAAGTCATAAATTTAGGTTTACTAGATTTAATATTTCCTAAAGCGGTTGTTTTACAGTAAATATTACCAAAATTAACCCCATTTACCCTATTTAATACTTTAGTCCATGTATCATATTCCAAAGCTCTGAACTGATCCAAACCATTTTTTTGGTCATCACCATATGGTTGACAAAGTCTTTGTTCATAAATACTAAGGCCATTTTTATACATTAATTCATATATTTCATTAAACTTAAGATTTAATTTACTAACAGCTCCCCAAATATCTTCAGTTCTCCAATCATATATTGGAGAAAAATTATATACTTGTAAATATTTTTCTCCTGATTTTATTTTAGTGGTCCAATGGTAATTGTTAAACATAACCTTTTTATCTTGAAAAGCAATTGTCCTAAAACGATTTAAGCTTTCGTCAGTCCTTATACCTATTCCACATGCGACAGTTCCATCATATTTTTCTTGATACCATCCAGCAAACTGTACTATAAATTCTTCAAATTCTTCTCCTACTTTGAACCATGGAAATGGATTATTATGAATATTAATACTATCTTTGGGTAAATCTCGAACCCATAATGATTTTGATTCTTCTTCCCAACAAATCCATTTAGGTTGTAAAACCGACACAGCATTCCTTAGTGCCATTGGAAGTGCTATATGAAAAATCACGTATTTGAGGTAATTTTTTTAATTCTTGTACATGTTCTATTGTTTTCTTATATTGAGCTTCTAAATCTATATATATCACATCAAATTTCTTATTCATTTTCTTTGCTACCATATTTGCTAGTTGTACCATTACTGAGCTATCTTTACCACCACTAACACTAAAATAAATATTTTCAAAATTACTAAATATTATTTCTAATCTTTCAATAGCTGCCTCTAAAACATTTTTTTCTTCATATTTCTTTGGCATTGTTACTTCCTTTTTTGACAAAATTTTACATTTTGGATATTTTCACCATATAGTATCATAAAAAAAAGAAAAAATAAAGTCAAAATTCATTTTTCTCACCCATTGATAAATTATAAAAAAATATTTTGCTTAACAAATTGAGAATTGGGCAACTACGGTTGCTCAATTCTCAATTAACTAGCCCTGATTGTAATTATAATAGTATAACTTTTTAATTTCAAGTAATAACTCTGAAATTTTTTAATCCTTTCATGACTCTTTTTTCTAATTCATCAAAACTTATATCATTTCCCTTATATACTATATGACCATTCGATCTGCAACTTTTCGGAGCTCTTACAGCCAACTCATCAACATCATCATATATTTGATGTTCACAATAATATGCATCCCAAACTGCCTTAGGTTCACCTACTATTTTTTGAATTATTCCTTCTTTATCAGCCCATAAACAATGTGTTATTGTATTTATATTAGTATCTTTATTAACTTTAGGTTTTATTCTCATTGATAAGTTTATTAAAATTTCTAGATAATCATTTCCAGTAGAATGAAGTAATGATTTATAAATCGGTCCTCCTCCTAATCTAGCACCAAATTCCAACAATATCAAATCATCTCTAAAAGTTCTAAATTCTGTATGTAAAACATAACAACCTTGACCTAAATTTTCGTGAATTCTAGAAACATATTCTTTAGCTTTTTCTTGTAGTTTTTGAGGTATTCTTGTTGGAGTAGACCAAATATACTCTTCAAAATAAGGCCCATTAGCTGGTATAGGCTTGTCGTGTATTGCTAATACTGTAGTTTCTCCTTCATAATAGATGCTTTCTACACTTATTTCTCCAATTTTAAAAGGGAAATTAGTTTGAAACATCATGTCTCCACCGATAATCTCTTCCGCTATAAAAGGAATACTTCCTTTTTCATCTGCATATTTTAAATATAGAGCATCATTTTGATACCTTTCATTTGCGATTTTAACTAAATCATCAATACCTTCTAATAAATCTTTTTTATTTTCAAACCTTTTTACTAAAGTCGAGCCTCCTCCTATTGTTGGTTTAACCACAACAGGAAATTTTAAGTTATTACATTTAGAATCCAAATCTCCATTTAATAGTTCAAATTTAGGAACAGGAATATTTAAATCTTTACAGAACTTTCTCATTTCATACTTATTTCTTCCGATCCTTACTATGTTATCATCTGGACCTAATAAATCGAATTTTTCACAAAGTAAACTGTGTAATGGTACACACATTTCAGAAACGTTGATTATTCCATCTGGCACTCCTATCTTTTTTATTTTCTTTACTATTTCATCAATGTTTTCATATACCTTTTTCATAGGCACTTTCAATATGTTATCAACATAATCTTTTTGAGACTCTGTATCTGTATTTTCATCTAAAACTAAAGTTATTATATATTTATCTCTTAATTTTTTCAATTTTCTCAAGTGCTCTAATCTACTTGGATTGTGTGAATATAATACAATTATATGTTTCTTCTTCATTTAAAATCCTCCTAACTTATAATAAATATTTTTTTAAGTTTTCCATTCCTTGACAAATATCATTAACAGAATTAGCAAATGATATTCTAACATATCCTTCTCTTCCAAATTCTATACCAGGAACTAACGCAACATGTGCGTTCTCTAAAACTTTTTCACAAAATAGTATAGAATTTTTTTCAATTTTTTTAATATTAGCCCATATATAAAATGTTGCATCCGGTTTTTGATCAAGTTTCATTTTACTAATATCTTTCAAATAATCATATGTTAAATCCCTATTTCCCTTTAAATCATTTCTCAATTGTTCAATAAAATCTTCGTCATTTAGAACAGCGTCAATAGTTACTACTTGAGCTAAAGAATTCACATTTGATGTTGTATAAGATTGAAAAAGTTTTAAATATCTTACCAGATATTCAGGTACATTCATATAACCTACTCTCCATCCAGTCAACGCATTTGATTTTGAAACACTGTCTATTACCACAATATTATTTCTATTTTCTCTAGTTATTAGCGAATTAAGGGACTTGAATCTATTCTTTGTAAATACTATTTCTCTATAAACTTCATCTGAAATCAGCAAAATCTCTTTATCAACTGTTATCTCCACTAATTTAGTTAGTGTTTCCTCATCAATTATTTTCCCTGTAGGATTATTGGGATTATTTATTAATATAGCTTTAGTTTTACTTGTTATCTTACTTTTTAATAACTCTAAGTCTATCTTATATTTATCTTCTTCATATAAGTCTATAATCACTGGTACTCCTCCAGCGAGCTTAGTTATCTCAGAATATGCTCTCCATGATGGGTTAAATATAATGATTTCATCTCCAATATTTAAAATAACATTTAATAAATTACTGATACATTGTTTCGCACCATTACATACTACAATATTTTTAATGTCAACTTCGATATTATCTTTTCTATATATTCTTTCAGAAATTGCCTTTCTTAAATCTTTAATTCCAACTGTATTAGTATAATGGTTAGTCCCATTATTTAAAGCCTTTATAGCTGATTTTTTTATATTGTCACTAATATCACAATAAAGGTCTCCAGCTGTAAAAGAAATAACATTTTCCCCCCTAGCTTTTAATTCTACAACTTTTTCGAACAATTCCGTAGTTAATGAACCTTTTATACTTTTTATCTTTTTTGAAATTTCCATATTTTCACTACTTGAATATATCAGACGATAATCCATTATCTAATACTTTCTTTACTCTATGACAAGAAGGATCCGAACCGACTAAACACTCATATTTACTGCATCCGTGATTTAATAATGTCTGATATACTGTACCTCTACACCCCCCATAACATTCTTTTTTCTTAAACAATTCACAATCTCTACAGTCTCCTTGTATATATTTATTTAAATTTCTAATAATTTTCAAATCTTCATTTTTTACTATGTCTCTTAATTTATTTTCATTCATATTACCAATAATTAAATCAATTCCAGGACAAGGAGCAATATTTCCATCTGCCTTCATATCTAATCTAATTAGATTTTGATAACAAGTTCCAGCAACATATGGCGGCTTTATATCCCAAGGTTCATAACCATCAGCAATATCATTATCTAATATTTTTTTGAATAGTTTCTTCATTTCTAATTTGGTAACTTGTAAATTTGGATTATTTCTTGCAAACCCTTGTAATTTCATAACTTCTATATGACTGTATATATTTAATCTTCTGAATTGTTGTACTAGTTCTGGTAAATATTCAATATTACTTCTGGCAATAATTGATTCCACACCCAATCTCGTGCATTCATTTGCAATTTTTTTGTTAAACCCAATTTCAATGAGATTCTCAATAAGTTTCTTCTGTTCTTCATAAACTTTTATTGAATCTTGCTTTCTTCCTGATAAATTTTTTTGAATATTACAAAATTCCACATATCTTTCATCTGTATTGTCAACCATTGGTACATTTAACTTCACTAAAATAGATATTCCCAAATTGTACAATCTTTTTAAATCATCGATTTCCCATAAAGTTCCATTTGTTACGAGAGTAGTATATATCCCTTTATCTACACAATATTCTATGATATTAAATATATCGGGGGAAGTTGCAGGTTCGAAAGTTCCATTTATTGTTATAGTATTCACTCCCATTTCTATTGATTGATCTATCCAACTTTTCATCTTGTTTCCCCATTCTTTATCCTTATATGGATCTATACCATTATAATATATATTTTCTTCAACCTTTGGTCTATCTGAAGTTTCAGAACTTCCAGCATAACAATACGGACAAGCCCAATTACAAGCCATAGGGGTATTCACTTTCACTCCTAATCTTAATAGTTGATTTTTTTTAGCAATTTCATAGTATTTTTCTTTTGGTGTTTCAAAACTTAATAATTTTGGTATGCTTTTCATACTAACCTCCTTTTTATATTAATAGAATATCTTTATAAGTTAAATTAAATTTCAATTATCTTTTCCCAATTCAAATCTTCTTTTCCAAAATGTCCATAATTTGTTGTCTTCTTATAAATTGGTTTTTGCAGATCTAGATATTTTATTATGCTCATCGGTGTTAAATCAAAATTTTTCTTTATTATATTAATAATTTCCTTATCTGGTATTTTATTAGTTCCAAATGTGTTTATATATATTGACATTGGTTCTTTCATTCCTATAGCATAAGATACTTGTAACTCACATTTGTCGGCATATTTATTTGCCACTACATTTTTTGCAATATGTCTCATCATATAAGTTGCACTTCTGTCTACTTTACTAGCATCTTTTCCTGAAAATGCTCCTCCTCCATGTCTTGCATATCCTCCATAAGTATCTACTATTATTTTTCTTCCAGTCAAACCAGTATCACCTAATGGACCTCCTATTACAAATCTACCTGTTGGATTAACATATATCTTTGTATCCCTATCAATATATTCTTGTGGTATAACTTTTTTTACTACTTTTTCTATTATATCGTTTCTTATTTTTTTAATATCTATATCCTTCTCATGTTGATTAGATATTAAGACTGTTTCTATTCTTTTAGGTACATCATTTTGGTATTCAACTGTGACTTGCGTTTTTCCATCAGGTCTTAAGTATTCTAATTCTTTAGTTCTTCTAACTTCTGATAGTTTTCTTGATAACTTATGTGCCATATTTATTGCAAAAGGCATATAGTTATCTGTTTCATTAGTAGCATAACCGAACATTATTCCTTGATCTCCTGCTCCACCTTCGTTTACCCCTAAGGCAATATCAGGACTTTGCCTTGCGATTTCAACATCTACTTTACATGTATCTGGATTAATATCAAATTGTTCTTTTCCATAACCAATTTCCTTAATTGCATTTCTTACAATTAATTCAATATTAACTTCTGCTTTACTTGTTACTTCTCCAGAAACTACTATTTTATTTTTTGTAGCAAATGTTTCAACAGCAACTCTTGAACTAGAATCTTGCTTTAAGTATTCATCTAGTATAGAATCAGATATATAATCGCATAATTTATCCGGATGTCCTTCGGTTACACTTTCTGAAGTGAAATAATAGATTTTCTGCATTTTTTCCTTCCTTTCATTTTTAGTATAAAAAAAAGAACAAAGTATTAGTTTACTTTGCTCTAAAAGGCACAATAAAAGCACAAAACAAATGCCATATTATTAAATTGTTTGATCACTAATAGTTTCATGACTTTTACTCCTTTCACAATAATATCCATATTATACCATTTTTCGACCGTTCTGTAAATACATTTTTTTATTTTTTGTATTTATTTAATTATATGAATACTTTCAGAAAAAACTGAAAATTAAAATTTTTCGTCACTATTAGTTAATATATTTTTCTTTTATTTTACAACTGCAATTTTAGTTTCTAAGTCTCTATCCATTATTTCTTTTAACAATTGTTCTATAAACACATCAACAGTCATACTCTCTTGTGTAGCATAGCTTCTGTTTCTTACTGTTATCGTTTTCTTTTCAATTTCCTTATCCCCTATAACAACGGCATATGGTATTTTCTTTGTAATAGTTTCTCTCATTTTTTTACCAAATGACTCTTGACTATAATCTATTTCTACTCTAATTCCAGTTTCTTGTAATTTTCTAGCAACTTCTTCTGAATATTTAATATGTTTTTCTGAAATTGGTAATATTTTTATTTGAACTGGAGATAGCCATGTTGGTAATACTCCCTTAAATTGTTCCAATATTAATGCTAGGAATCTCTCGTACGAACCAAGTATAGCTCTATGAACCATAACAGGTACTTGTTTTTCTCCTTTTTCGTCAATATAATATAACCCAAATCTTTTAGGAGTTGAAAAGTCAACTTGGACAGTTGGAATCTGTACCTCTCTTCCTAATGCATCAGTAAACATGAAGTCTAGTTTTGGACCATATAAAGCTGCTTCACCTTCACATTTTTTTGCTTCTAAATTTAATTCATCAGATACTTCTTGTAACATTTTTTCACACAGATTCCAATCTTCTTTGCTGCCTATATATTTCTCGGGATGTTCATAATCTCTTACAGATAATGAAACCCAGTGGTTTTCCCATAATCCCATTCTTGTATAAAAATCTCTTATTATATTACACATATTTATTACTTCATTTTTAACTTGATCCAATCTACAAAAAGAATGACCATCTTCAACTGTGATTGCATAGACTCTTGATAATCCTCCTACTGAACCTGGTAGTTCTGCTCTATATTGTTTATCAGACTCCATATATCTAATTGGTAATTCTTTATAACTTCTCATTTTTGAAGCATATATCTGAGTATGATGTGGACATTGAACAGGTTTTAATACAAATTCATGTCCCTTAGGAGAACTAACCCTAAATAACTCATCATTAAATTTTTGTGCATGTCCCGATGTTTCAAATAAGCTTATATTAGCTAGAGAAGGACAACTAACTTTCTCAAATCCATAGTTTCTACATATCTTCTCTATTTCTTTTTGTAATGTGTCTTTAATCAATGTGCCTTTAGGTGTATATAACGGTAGTCCTCCCCCCACATAATCTGAAAAGCAAAATAAATCAAGTTCTTTTCCTATCTTTCTATGATCTCTACTTTTAGCTTCTTCTATTTTTTCTAAATATTCTTCTAAATCTTTTTTCTTTGGAAAAGAAATTCCATAAATTCTTTGCAAAACTTCTCTTTTTTCATCCCCTCTCCAATATGCACTTGAAGATGAAAGTAGTTTTATTGATTTTACTTTTCCGGTACTTAATAAATGTGGTCCAGAACAAAGATCTATGAAGTCATCTTGTTTATAAAAAGATATTTCTTCTCCTTCTGGTAATTCTTCAATTAATTCCACTTTATATTTTTCCTTATTTTCTTGCATAAGATTTATTGCCTTTTCTCTCGACAATACAAATCTTTCAATTGGTATATCTTCTTTTATTATTTTATTCATTTCTTGTTCAATTTTTTCTTTATCTTCATCTGAAAAAGCTTTTTTTACATCAAAATCATAATAAAAACCCTTATCTATGGCAGGACCTATTGCAAGTTTGTAGTCTGGAAATAATCTTTTTATTGCCTGAGCCATAATATGAGAACTAGTATGCCAATAAGCCTTTTTTCCATTTAAGCTACTATCAAATGTTTCTATAGATAATTTACAATCTTGATTTAATTCGTACCTCAAATCTTTTACTTCTGAATTTACAGTTCCACAAGTTGCAACCCTTGCCAAACCTTCGCTAATTTTTCTAGCTACATCTATTATAGTAGTACCTTTTTCCACCTCCATAACAGATTCATCTTTTAAAGTAATTTTAATCATTTTTTACAACCTCCTTACTAATATATACTGTTAAAAGCACTCTTAAAAGCACTAATAACAATACTTTTAGGAGTGCTTTTACTAGCACGGTTCCATCCTAAATTTAACTTAATTCTAGAGTACAATAAAAATTACCAATAAAGTCATTGACTATATTTCGAAGAGTTAGTATTTCAAATATATTTACTTAAATTGGATTCCAGCCCATGTCCAATTATCTCTGTAAGCAACCCTTATTTTACTTTTTCTCTCATTTATTATAATCTATGTAATATATACTGGTATTGTATCTCTTTTTTATTTAAACGTCAACACTTTTTTAGCCTAAAGTTTTGGTATTTATGTTTAGATTTCTCAAATATCTGCATAAGCAATTGAATAAAAGGATTTTTCTCCATTTTCACTAAAAAAAGATAATATAGCACTACCACTATGCTACATTATCTTTTTTACATTACTTTTTTTTTAATATTCATCCAACTATCAATTTTTTGGCATTAGTCCTAATATTCTTCCAGCAAAGTCTCCAAAGTTCTGTGATTGGATAATAACCCTACCAGGACCAACTAATTTTGTTAAGAATAATCCTTCTCCACCTAAGAAAATATTTCCTAATCCTTTTACAGTTTCAATCTCATATGAAACTGTATTTTCAAATCCCACAACATTTCCTGTATCTACTTTTAACACTTCCCCTGGCGCTAAAATTCTTTCTATTGGATCTCCATCTACTTCTAAAAATAACATTCCTTTTCCAGTAGCTTTTTGTAAAATAAATCCTTCTCCTCCAAACAAACCTGCTGAAAATCTTTTTGTGAATGCTATACTCATGTCAACACTTGGTTCTGCACATAAGAATGCATTTTTTTGTATTGTGAATCCATTATTTTCTCCTACATTAATTGGAACAATATCACCTGGTACAGTAGTAGCAAATGCCACTTTTGCCTCATCAACACTTGCTGTAAATGTATTCATAAAAATAGACTCTCCAGCAAATATTCTTCCAAGACTTTTCATTACTCCGCCTCTTGCATTTGTTTTCATTTCAATTCCTGCTGTTTGCCAAGCCATTCCCCCTCTTTGTGAATACATTGATTCTCCTCTGTTTAAAGTAACTTCTACTGTTGGTACTGTCTTACCAATAATTTCATACTTCATAATACATCCTCCTTTTTATAATTTATCCTATACTGTTTATATCATAACTATTTGCTTCGATTTTGCTACATAATTATGAATTTATATTTTTAATATAACATTAGTTAATTAATAAATCAAGATATTAAAAAATTATATCTCTCACAATATTAAAAAATTATATCTCTCACCACTTCTCCGGCAATTATTAATCCTGCTACTGAAGGGACAAAAGAAATACTTGCTACTGTCTTTTTGTTGTTTTCGTCAAGTTCACCAAGTCTAGCAGGTATCTCTTTTGAATAAACTACTTTATGTTTCTTTATTCCCAACCTTCTCAATTCTTTTCTTAAAATTTTACATACAGGACATATCGATGTATTATAAATATCAGAAACTTCAAACATTGTTGGATCTAGTTTATTTCCTGTTCCTGCTGCTGAAATTATATTTACATTTTCAATATTAGCTTTCTCTATTATCTTAATTTTATTTGACATTGTATCTATACAGTCAACAACATAAGAAAAACTCTTATCAATAATATTCCACTCTCCACCTTCTATAGACTTAGAATTATATGTATCTACTATAGCATTTGGATTAATATCTAGTATTCGCTTTTTCATAACATCTACTTTGTTTTTTCCTATAGATGAATGTGTTGCATGTATTTGTCTATTAATATTTGTTATATCAACTTTATCAAAATCAACCAATACAATATGTCCGTATGCCTGCTCTTACTAATCCTTCTACAACAAATGAGCCAACTCCTCCTATTCCGAATACAACAATTTTGGCTCTTTTTAATTTATCCATATTATCTTTTCCTATCAACAATTCTGTTCTAGAAAACTGATCATCCATAGAATTCTGCATCAAATTTTCTCCTTTACATTATTTTTCCTCCACCAAGCACAATATCTCCAACATAGAATACTGCAGATTGTCCAGGTGTTATAGCTCTTTGTGGTTCATCAAATATTACTTTAATAAGATTATTTTCTTGCATAATACTAGCATCTGCTTCTTTTGATGAATATCTTGTTTTTACTTTTACTCTCATACTATTTTCTATTTTATCAACTAACAATAAATTAATATTTGATACTATAATTTCTTTTTTATATAAATCCTTTTCTTCTCCTACAATTACCTCATTTTTCTCTTTATTAAATCCTACAACAAATAAAGGTACAGGATTTGAAATTCCAAGACCTTTTCTTTGACCAATTGTATAATTATATAACCCCATATGCTTACCCAAAACATTTCCTTGTAAATCTACAATATTTCCTTGTTTAGGTTTTATATTAGAATTATTTTCTAAAAAGTTTTTATAATTTCCATCAGGCACAAAACAAATATCTTCACTATCTGGTTTACTCGCAACTTTTAATTCATTCTCTTTTGCTATCTTTCTTATATCATCTTTGCTTTCAAAATCAGACAAAGGAAATATTATTTTATTTATCAATTCTTTTGGAATATTCCATAATACATAACTTTGATCTTTTTTTCCTGAATTAGATTTTTCAAGTACCCATTTTCCATATTCTTCACTATACTCAGTTTTAGCATAATGCCCTGTTGCAATATAATCACAACCTAATTCTTTTGCTTTATCATACATAACTCCAAATTTCATATATTTATTACACTCAATACATGGATTAGGTGTCCTACAATTAGAATAACAATTTATAAAATCATCTATAACATATTTTTTAAAATCATTTTTAAAATCATAAATAAAATGAGTTATTCCAAGCTGATCACATATCTTTTTCGCATCTTCATATGTATTATCATTAGAATTATATAATTCAAGTGTTACTCCTATTACTTCATATCCTGCTTTTTTTAATAGTAGTGCTGAAACACTACTATCAACTCCTCCGCTCATACCTAGTAATACTTTTTTATTTTCCATTTTTATTATCATTCCCTTTTAACATATCTTCAATAGTATGCCATGCAAGTAATGCACACTTTACCCTAGCTGGCATATTTGATACATTTTTAAATGCAATTGCATCTTCTAATTTTTCTAACTCACTTTCATCTTTTGTCTCTCTCTTAATCATTTCTATAAATATTTTTACAATTTCCTGTGCCTGTTTCACAGTCTTCCCTTTTAAAGTATCTATCATAATAGATGTAGATGCTTGCGATATTGCACATCCATGTCCAGTAAATGCCATATCTTTTATTATGTCTCCATCTAATTTTATTTCTAATGTGATTTCATCACCACAATTTGGATTATGTCCAATTTCTGAAAAATCTGCATTTTCTAATTTCTTTTTATTGTATGAATTCATACTATGTTCCATTATCAATTCATTATAAACATCTGTTAAATCTTCCATCTAAACTTCTTCCTTTATATATTTTTTAAACATATTATATGCCTTATCTAATGCCAATACAAGCTGATTTACATCTTTTTTAGTATTATAAAAATAAAAACTAGCCCTACAAGTAGAATCAATATTTAAAAATCTCATAAGTGGTTGTGCACAATGGTTTCCGTGATCTCACACAAACACCTTGTGAATCTAAAATGCTTGCTACATCATGTGGGTGAACTCCTTTAATATTAAATGATATTACACTACAGTGATTTTCTTTGTTAGGTGTTATATATAATGTTAAATAATTAAGTTTTGATAATTCTTGTATTGCATAATCTACTACTTCTTTTTCTATTTTTTCTATATTATCATAACCAATATCTTCTAAATAATCTAAAGCAGCGCCTAAACCTATTACACCTTCTACATTTTGAGTTCCAGCTTCAAACTTATTTGGTAATTGGGCAAATGTAGTTTTTTGTTCATAAACATATTCTATCATATCTCCACCCATTAAAAATGGTTCCATTTTATCCAATAATTCTTTTTTTCCATAAAGTACTCCTATTCCCAATGGTGCAAGCATTTTATGCCCTGAAAAAACAGCAAAATCTGCATCAAGTTTTTGAACATCCAATTTCATATGAGGAATACTTTGTGCTGCATCAACAATAGCTATTGCACCTTTTTTATGTGCATATTTAATTATTGCATCTATATTATTAATTGTTCCCAAAACATTGGATACATGAGTAATAGCAACTATTTTAGTATTATTTGTAATCTTTTTTTCTATTTCTTCTTCAGATATTTCAAATTCATCATTTATATACATATATTTTAGCTTAGCACCTGTTACTCTTGCTACTTTTTGCCATGGTACTAAATTAGAATGATGTTCCATTATTGAAATAACAATCTCATCATTTTCTTTTAGATTTTCCATTCCATATGAATATGCTAAAAGATTAAAGCTTTCAGTTGCATTTTTTGAAAATATAATTTCTTGAGATGATTTAGCATTAATAAATTTTGCAATCTTTTCTCTTGTTTCCTCATATTTTTCAGTTGCTTTTACACTTAGCAAATATGCTCCTCTGTGAGGATTAGCATTATATTTTTCATAAAATTCTTGAATAGCATTTATTACTTTTAATGGTTTTTGCGTTGTCGCCCCATTATCTAGATATGTTATATTTTTATTATTTAATATTGGAAAATCTTTTCTTATATTTTCAATATTCATCAAATTATCCCTTCTATTAGATTAATCTAATTTTTCATTCATTTCTTGTAAAATCTCATTTCTTAATTTTTCATTATCTATTTGTTCTATTATCTTATTAAATCTTGCTCTTACAATTAATTTCATTGCCTCTTTATAACTAAATCCTCTACTCATAATATAAAATAATTGTTTATTATCTGCTTTACCTGTTGCGCAGCTATGATTTCCTTCAACATCTTCTTCTGTACATAATAACATTGGTAATGCCATAGATCTTGCAGTTTCAGATAATAATAAGCAAAATTCATTTTCATTTCCTTTTGATTTTTTACTTCCTTTTTTGAAATCTATTGTTCCTTTGAAATGTTTTTTGGCATTATCTTTTAATGCTCCTTGAACATCTATATCTATATTAGATTTCTTACCTCTTAATTCTCCTATATAATTTAAATCTAATAATTGATTTTCTTTTCCTAAGTATATAGTATTTATAATGTTTTCTGAGGATTCGCCTATTAAATTTGAATAATAGTTTGTTATACTATTTTTACCACCAAAATCTACCATTATATATTTGCATTTTGCATTTTCTTCAATATTATTTTCAATACTAATAAAATTATTTGATTCTTCATTAATAAGATTAACAATTATTATTTTTATTTCCGAATTTTTCTTAGCTTTTACTCTTATTATTCCATTATGAAACGCTTTTTCTTTATTTGTAGAAATATATTTTAATATAACAGTTGATTTAGAGTTTTCATTTGCTATAATCTCAATATTTTCTAATAGTGTTAAATTATTATCATCAAATTTAAAATTTAATTGTATCTCTTTTTCATCTGTGCTATCTAGCTCTATTTTTAAATCTTTATTTGATTTCTCATTAAGCTTTTCTAATTCTGTTCCTAATCCATAAATCAATTTGCTTTTATTTATATTTGCATTATTTTGTACTTGTGATTCTTCCCCAATTATTTCCAAATTATTAAAATCATCTATAATTTCAGGAATATCCACATCCATTAGTTTTATATTATTAATATTAAAATTTCTAGATGTTCTTACAGGCGTATCATTTAATTTTAAGTTATTCATTATCCCACCTGCCCTTCTAATTCAAGATTTATTAAATTATTCATTTCTGCTGCGTATTCTACTGGTAATTCTTTAGATACAGGGTATGCAAAACCTCTAACTATCATAGCTTTTGCATCTTCTTCAGATAAACCTCTACTCATTAAATAAAATATTGTTTTATCACTTATTTTTCCTATTGAAGCTTCATGTGAGAATTCTACTTCATCTGTTCTAATATCACTTACTGGAATTGTGTCTGATCTTGAAATATCATCCAGCATTAATGATTCACAAGATACTGAACATTTTGAGTTTTTTGCATTTTCATTTATTCTTACTAAAGATCTATATGTACATGCTCCACCATTTTTTGATATTGATTTCGCATTTACTACACTTGATGTTTTTGGTGCATTGTGTACAACTTTGAATCCAGTATCCAAGTTTTGACCTTTACCTGCAAATGAAATTCCTGTGTATTCTGTTTTAGCTCCTTCTCCGTTTAATATACTCATAGGATATAACATTGATATTTTAGATCCAAAAGATCCTGATACCCATTCCATAGTTGCGTTTTTACCTACTAGAGCTTTTTTCGTATTTAGATTAAGCATATTTTTAGACCAGTTTTCAATTGTTGAATATCTAAGATATGCATTATCTTTAACATATAATTCAACACAACCAGCATGTAAATTTACCTTATTATATTTTGGTGCACTGCAACCTTCTATAAAATGCAAACTAGCTCCTTCTTCTACAATGATTAATGTATGTTCAAATTGTCCTGATTCTGGTGAGTTTAGTCTAAAATATGATTGTAATGGAATATCTACTTTAACACCTTTTGGTACATATACAAATGATCCTCCTGACCAAACAGCTCCATGTAATGCCACAAATTTATGGTCATGTACAGGGACACATTTCATAAAATGTGCTTTTACTATGTCTGGATATTCTCTTACTGCAGTTTCCATATCTGTATATATTACGCCCTGCTTGCTAAGTTCTTCTTTCATACTATGATAAACTACTTCTGAATCGTATTGTGCTCCAACTCCTGCAAGAGATTTCTTCTCTGCTTCTGGAATTCCTAATTTATCAAATGTATTTTTTATATCTTCTGGAACATCATCCCATGAAGTATTTAATTTAGTTTTTGGCCTTACATATGTTGCTATTTCATTCATATTTAATTCTGATAAATCTGGTCCCCATGTTGGTAATTCTAAACTATTGTATACTTCTAATGCTTTAAGCCTAAATTCCCTCATCCAAGAAGGATCATTTTTTTGTTTTGATATTTCTTCTATAATATCTTTTGTTATTCCTTTTTTTATTTTGAATTCATATTCGTCTTTATTTTTTATATCATAAACATTTCTGTTAATTTCATCAATATTATTTTTCATTACTCTTTTACTCCTGTTTTATATTTTTCATAACCTTGTTCTTCAATTTCTTTGGCTAATTCTTTTCCGGCTGTTTTTACTATTTTTCCGTTAATTAAAACATGTACATAATCTACATCCAAGCTATGTAGTATTCTAGTATTGTGAGTAATTATAAGAACTGCATTTTTATCGTTTTTAAACATTTCTATTCCTTTAGATACTGTTTTTATTGCATCAACATCTAAACCAGAATCTGTTTCATCAAGAATTGCTAATTTAGGATCTAATATAAGCATTTGTAGGATTTCGTTTTTCTTTTTTTCTCCACCTGAAAATCCAACATTTAAGCTTCTTTCCATATTTTCCGGGTTCATATTTAGTTGTTCCATATATTTTTTTAATTCTTCTCTAAACTTAAATATTTTTACTGGTTTTTCTGTTATTTTATTTTTTGCATATTTTAAGAAATTAGTAACAGACACACCTGGAATTTCTTCTGGTGATTGAAATGACATAAATATTCCTTTTCTGGCAATTTCGTCTGTTGGCAACTTATTTATGTTTTCTCCTTCAAATATAATTTCTCCTTTTGTTTTACTATATTCAGGGTTGTTTAAAATGGCATTGGCTGTTGTGCTTTTTCCAGAGCCATTTGGTCCCATTATTACATGTACTTCTCCTTTATTTATCTGTAGATTAATTCCTTTTAGAATTTCTTTTTCTTCTGCATTTACATATAAATTTTTTATTTCTAATAATTTTTCTGTTTTTCCACTCATAAATTTATTTTCCTTTCTTTATCGTTATATAGTTCTATTGGGTTATTTTTTTATTACTTTTCTAGAAGTTCTTCTTTTACAAATTCTACATTTTTCTTTGTTGACATCATAATTACAATTTAGATCATTTAAGTCTAGAACCTTATGAACGTATTTTGCAAGCTTATTTATAGTATCATCTGCAATAACAGATTTAATCTTTTCCGCTTCATTTTCCGCTTCATCTTCCTGCAAATTGAGTACATCTTTAAAAAATAAATATACTATATCATAAGCCTCTAGAACCTTTTTAGCCAAGTCCTCACCTTGTTTTGTAAGTTCTATAGTCCCATATGTTTCATAATTAACTAAACCCTCATCCTTTAAATTATGCACCGCCTTATTCACACTCGGTTTTGTACAATTCATTTTCTGAGCAATATCTGTAACACGTATATTACCATTTTGCTTACCCAATACATACATAGTTTTTAAATACTCTTCCAAAGCTTTAGATACCATAACTCTCTCCTTTTTGTTAATCACGGTTAACATTATAATACAGCCGCAAATGTTTGTCAAGGTTAACTTTTATAACTAAGGCCTGTCCCTAATTGGACAAAATGGGCATTCCGGAACAGACCCCAAATGGACAAAATGGCATTGGGCTTCTGACCCTGATTAGACATTTTATCCACTTGGGGGACAGACTTAGAGGGTATCCTATAAAGGATGCCCTCTTTTCTAGAGTTTTACAAACTCCAAAATCACTTCGGAATTTGTCAGGTTTCTGCAGTAGTGGCTTTGAGCTATACCACATATTGTTCTTGTTCCATCTGTGTATGTCCTTTCATTTATTTCTACAATTCCCTGGATAACATTCCACACTTCACATTCTTTAATGTGCTTATGTTCTCCGATGGAACCGTATGGCTCTATGCATATAAAACCATACTCTAATCGGCTACTGTATGGCCATATATATGTATATATGGTACACATGCCCTTGCCACCTTGCAAGCAAGCTACTTCCTGCTTCCGCATTTCACCTTTTTTTACTTTTTCTTCTAATAATTCTCTGTTCATAGTATGTCCTCCTCTTTTAGTTATTATTAGATTCTTCCTTGACTTATGCCAAGCTTATTTATATCAAACCACACTTTACATAATTTGTCAATTTAAATGATTTTTTGAATGATTTAGAGCAGTCTATCTATGTCTTTCCACACCACTTTGGTCCTTCAATACTTATTGCAGCAAAAATCTCTAAATTTTCTTCTATTGCTTTATCTATTAATCTTGGCATATAACCCTTTTTTGTTAATTGCATTAGATTCACCCTCTTTTTTCAGATGATATCATACCGTTTTAATTCTGTATCCTGCTTATATGATGTCTAATATATAGGCTGAGCAGCCCCATAGCTTACAAATATTTTAGTATATACCGAAAACAAAAAACACTAATCTATCTATAACATAATTCAACATCTTTCAAATACTTTTCCTCCAATTTTTTTTCAGTTCCATTTCTTCTCTTTCATCATGCTCTTCTTGTTCAACATCAATTAAATAAATTTTATCATTAAAAGCCCCTTTTTTGCTATTTTTAATTTGTCTGGCATTTTCTACATCTTCCATTGATATATTTCTAACTTTCATTATAGCAATTATTACTTCCATTAAATCAGCTAATTCTTCAACTGAATGTTCTTCTATAAATTCATGCGCTTCCTCAAATATCTTTTTATCTAGCTCTGTCAAATACTCTTTATCATTTAATATTTTATAATTACAATTTCTACCTTCCATCGAATTAATATTTTCAGGTATTTTATCTCTTACTAATTTATTATAAATATATTTCATCTTTATCACTCCAATTCAATTATTCAATATCATTACATAAAGAATCTCGTTAATACTCTTCTCCTAATTTATTGTTATAATTAATATCACTAGTAAAACAACTATCGTAAGACCTACTGTTCCATATGCAACCTTTAAGAAATTTCCCTCTGATTCATCATTCCACTTACTGTTATAAATTATATCAAATTTTTTTCCATCATCTGTAAGCTCTACTTCTTTTCCGTTATCTAGCACTATAAACTTTTTTTCAAAATCCTTTTTATGATCTTTGTGTTCTTTATATGTAATATTTATACGACTATCTTCTTTAAATACTCTCACATGCGGTTCAATTATATAATTTTTTCTATATCCTCTGTGCTTAGCAATTGTATGTATAATCTCGTTAGCATCTTTAAATTGTAATACCATATAAATACTTTTAAATTCTTCATAATATCCCAACACATTTGCTTCTACATGCAATCCTTTATTTTTTACATCTAGATATAAATACATATATACTGAAGCTAATATTATAAATACACTTATAACTATAATAGCAAGTATCATAAAACATTCACCTCAAAAAAAACATAGATACACTTTTTTTCACTTTAGTATAAAATTCTATTCTATTTATTAACTTTTTACGCATAAATAAATATAGGAAATGACAAATCCACAAACGTGGTTTTGCCAAGATATAGTTTTAATAAACCATTAGCTCGGCATAGCAGAATGGTTTATTTTTTATTAAATTGTCTAGACGTCTGGATGATTTGAACTTTTAATCTTTCCTATATCTTTTAAAACCTTTATATTTCTATAAATAGTATTTGGAGCTTTATTTAATTTTTCTTTCTACATTTGTATCTACATTATCATCATTTCTTTCTACATTTCTATATAATCTACTATAAAAAGTAACAATAAATACGTCTCCAATAATTTCAAATTTAGGCTTTTTTTCATCATTTTCGTATGATAGAAGAATCTTTTTAATACCACTTCCACGTCTTTCCATAAAATCTAATCTTGAAAAAATGTCACAAACTAATTGGTTTCTTCTTTGACTAGTAGGTCTTTTTAGTAATTCTTCTAATGTTTTACCATATAAATTCCATTGCATTATCAATTTGGTCTAAAATACTTCCATAAAATTCAATATCATCTTTAGCTGATAATTTATCTAATCCATCCCAACGAGTGCAAGATATAAATGAACCAACTACTGGATTTTGGTCAGAATATAATAGAGCAGCATTTGTTAATTTTTCGCCATTCAATAAACCAAATGACTCCAAATCTTCTTTTTCTATTTTATAATCTTTTATATCTTCAAAATACTTCTTTAATTTTTCAAATGTAAAATTTTTACATAAATTATCTGTTACTAGTTCATCCCACCCTATATTTTTTCCTCTTAATATAAGTTCATTCAATTCTGTACTATTTGTTTCACAATCTTGATCACCTTTTCTTAT
>CALXJL010000006.1 GCA_944388615.1 uncultured Clostridia bacterium | reverse complement strand
ACATTATCATGGGTAATAACTCCTTGTGGTGGAATATCCATTGTTTGTTGTTTTAAACTTACAACACTACGAACATGATCAACAAAAGGAACTATTATTGTAAGACCAGCTTCAGCTATTTTGTGGAATTTTCCAAGTCTTTCTATAAGATAAACTTCTGATTGGCGAACAACTTTAATTGTTTTGAAAGCTATAATGATAATTATAACTAATAAGAAAATTAAAAAACCTAATCCCATAATATACCTCCTAATATAATTTTACAAAGTTTTATACTCTGTAATTAGTTTGTTAAATTTATGTTAAATTTTTTCAACTATGACTTTTACACCTGAAAGTCTTAATACTTTAACTTGTGTACCTTCTGGAAGAATCTCTCCTGTTTCAGTTTTAGCAGACCATATGTCTCCATCTATTCTAACTTGACCTTGAGCCAAATCCGTATTTATTTCTTTAGTTACTATTCCTGTTTTACCAATTACTGCAAAACTTCCTGTTACAGTTTTTGAGTCTTTATTAACAAATCTTTTTATAAATGATTTTGTGAAGAATAATAAAAATACAGAGGTTACTAAAAAGATTGTTGATTGTACTACTATACTATCTGTAAAGAAACTAGCAACCATTGCTACTAAAGCTCCAATGGCAAACCAAAATACTAAAAAGCCAACTGTTAGAATTTCTATAATTAAACATATTCCAGAAATTATTAACCATACTTGCCACATGAAAAACACCATTCCTCTCATTTAACAATAACAAAAATATTATATCATATACTAGTTAAAAAATAAATAGAAAAAAGTAAAAAAATGTAGATAATTAAAAGATTATTCTAGTAAATATATATTAAAATCTTATGAAAATATGCTATATGAGTTATTGTAATAAAATATTTACTTTGATATAATAATACAAAAACAAAAGGGGATAAAAATATGTTTTTTTATGGAGGATTAGTATTAATTGGTCTTATTATATTAATATATCAAAATAATAAATTACAAAAAGAAAATATAAGATTAAAAAATGAAATATCTAAATTAAAAAATAATAATAAAGAAGAATTTAATAGCGAAATATTAGATAATATGCAAGTAGTAGAAGATAAAAAAGAAAATGAGATAAATAATATTATTAATTTTGAAGTTCAAGAAGAAAAAAGAAAAATGGAAAGTAGGAATACATCAATATTAGTTACAGGAGCAATATTAATAGTTTTAGCAGCAATAGTATTTTTAAAGTCAACTTGGAATGTAGTTCCTAATATTGTGAAATCTATAGTTCTAATTTTGTTAGTTGGTGTTTTCCTTCAAGCAAGTAAATTAGCACAAAACAAGTTTAAACTAAATAAAGTTGGAGCTACTTTTTTCTATATTGCAATGGCATATATTCCAATTTGTTTAATATCTATTTCTGCATTTGGACTATTAGGAGAGTATTTATCAATTAATGGAGCGGGAAAAAATATATATTTGACCATTTCGAGTTTGATTACAGGAATGATATATTATATGAATTACAAAAGAGATAATAGTAGAATATTATTCTATGGAAGTATTTTATCTCGGATACTTATCAATAATTTTATTTAGTTTAATATTTTCAAATGATTTAGGTTTAATATTATTAAATTTATCAATATATAATATTATATTAAGATTTGTATCTAAAGGAATCATTGAAGATATTAACAATGTATTTCCATATATAATTGGAGCAATTTCTATAGTTGAAATTCCGAGTACAAATCTAATATTAACTGTTGGAATCTATATATCATTAGCAATTAATTTTATTTTAATAAAATCTGATACATTAAATACAAGCTCAAAATATCTATTTAATATATTTTTATTTGCTTCAATTATTAAATTTATAGATTATTTAAACTTTGATTTAAATATAAAATTAGGATTTTTATTATTAATTTTAGTTGCGATATATATGATTGAATATATATTATTGGAAAAAAATCATAAATTAAGAATTGCAGGTGCTAATATTATAGCAATAATATTAGCATTAGAATATATGATAGCGATATTTAATAAATTGCATGTGATGGGGTTTATTACAATAATAGTAGATATTATAATACTTGTTCAATTATATAATAATTATAAAGAATATAAATTTTACAAAATTTTAGCATATATATTACAATATTTTGCATTATTTACATTTGGGAGAATAGCTTTATTGTCATTTAATTTAATGGCAGTAATCCCTCTTATTATAAGCTTAGAAATTTCAATAATAGAAAGAAAATCAGAAAATATAGGAATACGTATTATAAATCTTATATCACAAATAGTTGCATATATATCTATAAATGTTATATATGGTAATTTAGCAATTATTTTAAATTTATTGTTTACAATATATTTAGTTGTATATAATTATAAATTTAATAATAATTATAGCATAATTCCTTTAACTGGATTATTAATTATAAATTCTATTCATAATGATGTATTTAATATAATTATTAAAGCTATTGCAATCATAATATTATCAGTAATGTCGATTAAGGATAAAAAAATAACTGTATATACAATTTTTTCGGGAATATTTTTATTTTCTATTATGTTTAATATAGATAATGATTATATTAGTACAATTTTACTTATTATATGGGGAATAGTACAAGCATATTTTGTGCAAGATGAGAAAGCAAGAGATAAATTTAAAATAATAATTTCTATTGGAAGTTTAATTTTATACTATTTATTAATAGAAGACTTGTTTATAAATGATATGACTATAATAAATATGTTAGGAGTTATTTGTTTTGCTATTTTTATAATAAGAAAAATAATCATTAAATATACTAAAAATGTAGATACTTTAGAAGGTATAGTGTTTATAGGATTATATTTATTTTCATTTTCACAATACAAAAATGAAATAGATGGAATAATATTTATATTTCTAATTATAGGAATAGTTGCATTAAGTTATTATAAAGGATATGGTACACTATTTATGTGTAGTATATTAGCTATACTATTAAATTCTATAGTACTAACAAGGGAATTTTGGTTAAGTATTCCATGGTGGTTATATTTATTGGTAATAGGTAGCACTTTAATTGGATTAGCAATAAAAAATGAATCAGATGAAAACAAAAAGAAATTTAATTTAAAAGATACATATGATAATATAAAAAATAAAATTGAAAAAAATAATTAATAATAGAATAAAGGAGTAGAAATGGAGCAAACAAAATTAAAAAAAGTATCTTTTATAACTTTACGGTTGTAAGGTAAATCAATATGAAACAAATGCAATGATGCAAAAGTTTATAAAAAAAGGGTATGAAATAGTAGAAGAAAATGAGAAGGCAGATGTATATGTTATAAATACATGTACTGTAACTAATATGGCAGATAGAAAATCCAGACAGATGGCAAGAAGAGTAAAAGAGATTAATAAAAATGCAATATTAGCTGTGTGTGGATGTTATGTACAAGTGGCAAAGGATAAAATAGAAGAAATAGAAGATGTAGATATAATACTGGGAAATAATGAAAAAAGTGATATTGTAGAAATAGTAGAGCAATTTGAAAAAAATAAAAAATTAGAAATTATATCAGATGTAATGTATCAAAAAGAATACATAGATTTTGGTGATATTACATATACAAATAAAACAAGAGCTGTAATTAAAGTACAAGACGGATGTGATAGATTTTGCTCATATTGCATAATTCCATATGCAAGGGGGAGAGTAAGAAGTAGAAAAATAGAAAATGTAGTAAGTGAAATTACAAGTCTTGCGAATAATGGTATAAAAGAAGTAGTAATAACAGGTATACATATAGCTTCATATGGAAAAGATTTTAAAGATGGGACAAGTTTAATTGATTTACTAGAAAGAATAAATCAAATTGATGGAATACAAAGAATAAGACTTGGATCATTAGAACCTAAGCTAATAACAGAAGAATTTGTGAATAGATTATCAAGGTTACCTAAGATATGTGATCATTTTCATTTATCATTACAAAGTGGATGTGATGAAACATTAAAAAGAATGAATAGGAGATATACCACTTCAGAGTTTAGAGATGGGGTGGAATTCTTAAAAAAAGCATATCCTAATGTAGCACTTACCACAGATATAATTGTGGGATTCCCTGGAGAAACAGAAGAGGAATTTGAACAGACATATAAATTTTTGAAAGATATCAATTTTTATAAAATGCATATATTTAAATATTCTCCAAGAAAGGGAACAAAGGCAGCTATTATGCCAAAACAAGTAGATGGAAAAATAAAAGAAGAAAGAAGTAGAAGATTGATTGAATTTTCTGACCAGAATACAAAAGAACATAATGAAAAATATATAGGAAAAGAATTAGATGTTTTATTTGAAGAAAGAGATGGAGAATATATAAAAGGACATACTACAAATTACATTATGGTAAAGGTAAAAACAAACAATGATAGTATAAAAGATAAAATAGAAAAAGTGAAAATAGTTGATATGGATAATGAAGAATGTTTAATAGGCGAATAGCTTAATTTTGGTAAATGTATGGATATTTTTGCAATTTTATGATATACTTGCTTTGCGAAAATACATAAACAAGAAAGGATAGATATATGAAAGCAATAGATATAAGAAATAAATATTTAAATTATTTTAAAGCACATGGACACAAAATAATTCCAAGTGCACCATTAATTCCGGAAAATGATCCATCTGTGTTATTTACAACAGCTGGAATGCAACCATTAGTACCATATTTATTAGGAGAAAAACATCCTGAAGGAACACGCCTAACAGATTATCAAAAATGCGTTAGAACTGTAGATATAGATGAAGTCGGAGATAATAGACATTTAACTTTTTTTGAAATGTTAGGAAACTGGTCATTAGGAGATTATTTTAAAGAAGAATCGATTGCAATGAGTTTTGAATTTTTAACTAAAGAGTTAGGAATACCAGTAGAAAGATTATCTGTTACATGTTTTGCAGGAGATGAGAATGCTCCAAAAGATGAAGTGTCAGCAGAATGTTGGAGAAAAGCAGGAATACCAGAGGATCATATATATTTTTATGGTAAAGATGATAATTGGTGGATTGCAGGAGAAGAAGGTCCTTGTGGACCAGATACAGAAATGTTTTATGATACAGGAAAAGAACCATGTTCACATGAGTGTCAACCTTCTTGTGATTGTGGCAAATATGTTGAAATATGGAATAATGTATTTATGGAATATTTTAAAGATAAAAATGGATATACAAAATTAAAGCAGAGAAATGTTGATACAGGTCTTGGACTTGAAAGAATGACAATGCTTTTACAAGGTAAAGAAACTCCATATGATACAGAATTATTTGCACCAATAATGGACTTACTTAAGGAAAAAACAAAAAATGACAATATACAAAGTAGAAGAATTGTTGCTGAACATCTTCGTTCAAGTATGATGATAATATGTGATGGAGGAAGACCAAGTAATATAGATAGGGGATATGTTTTAAGAAGATTGATAAGAAGAATGACAAGACATTTAAGAAAATTAGAAATAGATTTATCTGAATTAAGTGAAATAATAGATAAAAATATAGATAATTTAAAAGAAATGTATCCAGAACTAGAGGAAAACAAAAGTACAATAAAAAATGTTATTATAGAAGAAAAGGATAAATTTATAAAAACATTAGAACATGGTGAAAGAGAATTTAATAAAATAGTAAATAGACTAAAAAATGAAAATAAAAATTTAATCGATGGAAAAACAGTATTTAAATTATATGAAACATATGGATTTCCACCAGAAATAACAAAAGATTTAGCAGAAGAGCAAGGATTAGAAATACAAGTAGATGAATTTGATAAATTATTTAAAGAACATCAAGAAAAATCTAGAATGGGAAGTGAGCAAAAATTCAAAGGTGGACTAGCAGAACAAAATGAAAAAACAATTGCATATCATACAGCAACTCATTTACTTCATAAAGCACTACAAATTGTATTAGGTGAGCATGCAAAACAAAAAGGATCTAATATAACAACAGAAAGATTAAGATTTGATTTTGTTCATCCTGAAAAAGTTACAAAAGAACAATTAGATGAAGTGGAAAAAATTGTAAATGAGCAAATAAAAAGAGATTTAAAAGTAACTTGTGAAGAAATGACACTAGAAGAAGCAAAAAAATCAGGAGCAATTGGATTATTTGAAAATAAATATGGAGATAAGGTTAAAGTATATACAATTGGTGATTTTAGTAAAGAAATATGTGGAGGGCCACATGTAGAACATACTGGAGTACTTGGAAGATTTAAAATAAAAAAAGAAGAATCTAGTTCAGCGGGTGTAAGAAGAATTAAAGCAGTATTAATAAAAGAATAGAGAATGAAAGGAAGATATAGAATCGAAGATTGTTTATTTTGTAAAATAATAAATGGGGAAATACCATCAGATAAAGTATATGAAGATGAAGAAATACTAGCATTTAATGATATTAATCCTGCAGCACCAGTACATGTGCTTGTTATTCCAAAAAAACATATTATAAATGTAAATGATTTAAAAAACGAAGATGAAGCATTAATTGGAAGAATATTTGCTAAGATACCACAAATAGCAGAAATAAAAGGAATAAAAGAAGCGGGATATAGAGTTATAACAAATTGTGGTAAAGATTCAGGACAAGAAGTAATGCATTTACATTTTCATATTATAGGAGGAAAAGTTTTAGGAGATAAGATTGTAGGATAAAATTGCTAGAAAACACTTGCACAACAACAAAAACCATGATATAATATCACACGTTAGTAATACGCACATAAAATTAGTCTAAAAACCTGCTTGTAATACAAGTCTTTTTAGATGATAAAATTTTATGGAGGTAAATAAAAAGGAGGAATAAAAAATGGCAGTAGTTGCAATGAAACAATTACTAGAAGCTGGTGTTCATTTTGGACATCAAACAAGAAGATGGGATCCAAAAATGGCTGAATATATATTCCAAGCTAGAAACGGTATCCATATAATCGATTTACAAAAAACATCTAAGAAATTAGATGAAGCTTATGCTTTTATGAAAGAGCAAGCAGAAGAAGGAAAAACAGTTCTATTTGTGGGAACTAAAAAACAAGCACAAGATTGTATGAAAGAAGCTGCAGAAAAATGCGGTATGTACTATGTTAATCAAAGATGGTTAGGAGGAATGCTAACAAACTTTGGTACAATAAGAAAAAGAATTAACAGATTAAAAGAATTAGAAACAATGCAAGAAGATGGAACATTTGATGTTCTACCAAAAAAAGAAGTTATACTTCTTAAAAAAGAAATGGAAAAACTAGAAAGAAATCTTGGAGGAATAAAAGATATGAACGAACTTCCAGGAGTATTGTTCATAGTCGATCCTAAAAAAGAAAGAATAGGAATTCTAGAAGCTAAAAAATTAAATATACCAGTAGTTGGATTAATAGATACAAACTGTAATCCAGAAGAAGTAGATTATGCAATACCAGGAAATGATGATGCAATAAGATCTGTAAAATTAATAGCAGATGTTATGGCAAATGCAATTATTGAAGGTAGACAAGGTGAATCTATGGAAATGGCGGAAGAAGAATCTACATCAGAAGCTGAAAGTATAGAAGAAGTTGTAGAAGATGCTGAATAATAAATAAAAATATATAAGGAGTGGGGCTTCTGCTCTACTCCTGTTTTATCTAATGAAAAACTTTATTAGATAAACTAAGAGAAAGGAGTAAAAATAATGATTAGTGCAAGCCAAGTTAAAGATTTAAGAGAAAAAACAGGTGCAGGAATGATGGACTGCAAAAAAGTGTTAACAGAAACAGATGGGGATATGGAAAAAGCTATTGAATTATTAAGAGAAAGAGGAATAGCAAAAGCAGCTAAAAAATCTGACAGAATTGCAGCAGAAGGATTAGTTGAAGCATATATTTCAGAAGATGGAAAAATTGGAGCAGTTGTAGAAGTTAATGCAGAAACAGACTTTGTAGCAAAAAACGATGAATTCAAATCATTTGTTGCAGATGTTGCAAAACAAGTGGCTCAAAACAATCCATCAGATGTTGATGATTTATTAGCACAAAAATCAATAGTAGAACCAGACAAAACAGTTGGAGAAGTATTAACAAACAAAATAGCTACAATTGGAGAAAATATGTCTGTAAGAAGATTTAAGAGAATTGAAACAGAAGGAATAGTAGAAAAATATATACATGGTGAAGGAAAAATTGGTGTTCTAGTTGAATTATCAAATGGAACAAAAGAACTTGCAAAAGATATTTGTATGCAAATAGCAGCAGCAAGACCAGAATATTTAGACAAAGAATCAGTACCAGAAGAAAGAGTTAATAAAGAATTAGAAATATTGAAAGCTCAAGCAATGAATGAAGGAAAACCAGAAGCTATTGCTGAAAAAATGGTACAAGGAAGAATTGGAAAATTCTACAGTGAGATTTGTTTAGTAGAGCAACCTTTTGTTAAAAATCCAGATGAAAAAGTAGGACAAATGGTTGAATCAAAAGGTGCAAAAATATTGCAATTTGTTAGATTTGAAAAAGGCGAAGGAATAGAGAAAAAAGAAGAAAACTTTGCTGAAGAAGTTGCAAAACAAATAAAAGGATAGTATTATATTATAAACATTAAGCATACAGTCAATAAGAATTGTATGCTTAAATTATTTCTTAGTACCTAAGTAAAAATGGGAGTGATTATTTGGAAAATATAGATAAGTTAGCTCAGAGTTTGAGCAATATAACAACAATACCAGCTGAATACATACGACTTACAATTTTAACATTAATGGCTATTATAATAGTAAAAATTTTAAAAGAAATAATGGTAAGAATATACATGAAAATGTATACTAGTTCTAGGCAAAGATATATGTATAATAAAAAAATGGGAGTATTTTCAATAATACTTGATGGTATATTAATCATTTTAATATGGGAGAGCCATATTGAAGGAATGATAACATTAATTAGTTTTGTATCTGCTGCTATAACTATTGCATTAAGGGAACTTATATTTAATTTCTTTTCAGGGATTTATATAAAAATGGCAAAACCATTTGAGTTAGAGGATAGAATTGAAATTAACAACTTAAAGGGAGATGTTGTTAATATTAATGCACTTAGTTTTGAAATACTAGAAATAGGAAATGAAGATAGGGTAAATGGTGAACAAAGTACTGGAAGAATTGCACATATACCTAATAGTCATGTTTTTCAATATCCTATAAAGAATTATATAAAAGCATTTAAATATATTTGGGCTGAAATAGTAGTGAAAGTAGATTTAAAAGCTGACTTAGAAAAAACAAAACAGGTATTATATGATATAGTAATGAGAAATGACGTGTTAGAGCAAATTCCAGATAAGATGGAAGATCAAATAGATGATGCGAGTCTGGATTATAGAATATATTATAATAATTTAAAACCTATAATCTATACATCTGTTGTAGATAATCATGTTGAATTATATATACGTTATTTAGTACATCCTAAAAAAGCAAGAGGAACAGAGGACTCAATTTGGAGAAACATATTAGAGGCTAATAAAAATGGAGAAATACAATTATATGATGAATAGGAGAAGAAAAATATATGAGTAAAGTAATGTGGAAACCAGGAACATTTATATATCCAATACCAGCTGTTATGGTGACTTCTGGGACTATGAATAAAAGTAATATTTTAACAGTAGCATGGACTGGAGTAATAAATACTAATCCTGCTATGGTATACATATCTGTTAGACCAGAAAGATATTCATATAAATTAATAAAAGAAAGTGGGGAGTTTGTTATTAATTTAACAAATGAAAGATTGGCATATGCAACAGATTGGTGTGGAGTAAAAACTGGTGCAAAAATAGATAAATTTAAGGAAATGCATCTTACAAAGGAAAAGGCAAATTTTGTAAAATGTCCGATGATAAAAGAATCACCAGTTTCTGTTGAATGTAAAGTAAGAGAGATAAAAGAACTTGGATCACATCATATGTTTATAGCAGAAGTACTAGCGATAAATGCTAGTGATGAGTATATTGATAAAACAGGAAGATTTGATATTTCAAAATGTAATTTGATTACTTATTCAAATGGGCATTATTATTCATTAGGTAAAAAGATTGGAAAGTTTGGGTATTCAGTTGTAAAAAAGAAGAAAAAGAAAAGATAAAAGAACAGTGAAATATTTAATTTTCACTGTTCTTTTCTTTAAATATATGAGAAGTAGTGATATAATGTGGTAAAAACAATACAATTCGGAGGCAAATAATGGATAAAATTTTACAAAATATTAAAACACCATCAGATTTGAAAAAATTAAACTTAAAAGAAAAAGAAAAATTAGCACAAGAAATAAGAGAATATATAATAAATACAGTATCAAAGACAGGGGGACATCTGGCATCAAATCTAGGAGTGGTAGAATTAACAATAGCATTACATTCAATTTTAGATGTACCAAAAGATAAAATTATATGGGATGTAGGACATCAGACATATGTACACAAAATTTTAACAGGGAGAAAAGAAGAATTACATACACTAAGAAAAAATGGAGGAATAGCAGGATTCCCTAAAATATCTGAATCAGAAAGTGATTGTTTTAACACAGGTCATAGTAGTACATCAATATCTATAGCATTAGGAATGGCTAGAGCAAGAGATATACAAAATGAAAAATGTAATGTAGTAGCAGTAATAGGAGATGGAGCATTAACAGGAGGAATGGCATTAGAAGCATTAAATGATGCAGGAAATTCAAAAACCAATATAACAGTTATATTAAATGATAATGAAATGAGTATATCTAAAAATGTTGGTGGAATTTCAATGGCATTAAGCAAAATAAGAACAAAAAAATTCTATACAAGATCAAATAATTATATAAAATTAGCTGTAAAGAAAATTCCGGTAGTAGGAAATAAAGTAATTCATTTTGTAAGAAAAATAAAATATAGTATAAAACAATTATTAATACATAATATGTTTTTTGAAGATTTGGGATTTACATATTTAGGACCAGTAAATGGACACGATATTGAGAAATTGGAAAGTTTAATACGTATTAGTAATCAAATTAATGGACCAGTTCTTATTCATGTAATTACAAAAAAAGGAAAAGGATATATGCCAGCCGAACAAAATCCGGATAAATTCCATAGTATAGGACCATATGAAATTGATACAGGAAAAAGCAAAAAAGAGAAGAAAGAAGATTATTCAAAAAGATTTGGTGATACATTAGTAAAACTAGCTAAAAAAAGAAATGATATAGTAGCAATAACTGCAGCAATGAAAGATGGAACAGGATTAACTGAATTTGCAAAACAATTTCCTAATAGATTTTTTGATGTAGGAATTGCAGAACAACATGCTTTAGGCTTGGCAGCTGGACTTGCGAGTAAAGGATTAAGACCAGTTGTATCTATATATTCATCATTTTATCAAAGAGCATATGATCAAATTATTCATGATATTTGTATCTCAAAACTACCTGTAATAATGTGCATAGATAGAGCAGGAATTGTAGGAAATGATGGAGAAACACATCAGGGAATTTTAGATTTAGCTTTTTTGAGAATTATACCTAATTTAACAATAATGGCACCAAAAGATTTTAGAGAATTAGAACAAATGCTACATTTTGCACTTGGTTTAAATTCTCCTGTAGCAATAAGGTATCCAAGAGGAGGAGAAGGAAAAACTGTATTTAATAAACATGAAGGAATAAAAGTAGGAGTTTCTGAAAATCTAGTTAAAGGAGATGATATCACTATAATTTCTATAGGAAAAATGGTTGATTATGCTATTCAAGTAGCTGATTTATTAAAAAGAGATGGAATTAAAGCAGATGTTTTTAATACAAGATTTTTAAAGCCATTTGATTTGGATGGAAAAATAGAGGAGTCAATAACTAGAACAAGGAAGGTTGTAACAATTGAAGATGGTATAATAAATGGTGGACTTGCAACAATAATAAAAGAAAACTTGATAGAATATGACTTGGACGAAAAAGTTGAGATACAATGTTTTGGATATCCAGATGAGTTTATTAAACAAGGTGATGTAGATATAATTGAGGATGAATATGGTATAACTCCAAATAAAATTGCGGAGAAAATAAGAAAAATGAACAGTATATTGTATAATTGAAAATAAAAAGAAAATGCGATATAATATAAATAGAATATAATAAGGAGACTAATAAATATGAGAAGTTTGTGTAATATACAAAAAAAACAAATAGTAATACTCTTTTTTTTTATATTTTTAGCATGCATATTATATTCTAATCATATGCATGCAGAAAATGGAAAAATCATAAATATTTATGGTCAAGTACAAGATGAATCAGGAAATCCGGTTTCGGGAGTAAAGATTTATCTGTGTAATGAAAAAACTCCTATAGTAGAAACAGATGAGAATGGAATTTATAGTGTGTGGATAAGTTCACAAGATGAAGGAAACTTGAAATACGAATATTCTAATCAAGAAATTAAAAGTATTGATTCAAAAAAAATAACATATAAAAATTCATATAATATTAAAGTAGTATATAGTTTACCAAATGAGGATTCAAAATATATTTATGAGGATATTTTAAATAGAAAATTGTATCAAATTGTTACAGATAGCGGAAAAGAATACGAGTATGCAGGAAGTGTTGTAGATGGTACAAATGTGATTGAGGAAGCGGAAGATAAATTAGCTCCATTAAATAAAGCTTCTCAAAAACGTATTCATATCAGTTATACTGATGAAAATATGGCAATAGAAATGATTGAAGCATTAGCAGATAAAACAAGAAAACTAGAAAGACGATATGAACTATTTATTAATCCCATAGATGATAAAGTAAAGAAAATGTTTGAAGATGAAGTGCAAAGTGTAATATTAAGTCGTCCAATATTAGATCCAAAGACATTAAATGCAATGACAGCAACAGAAACTTTAAAGGCTATATGTGATCAGCATACAACAATTACCAGAAACGAAGAAAAAGACTCTATAGGGTTTAGTAATAATCAAACAGACACTTTTTCAATGAATGAAGACAGAGAGTTAAACATTATCATGAGAAATATAAATGAAAACTACAATGAAAATCAAGAGCAATCAAGTAATAGTTCAATTGTTAATACCGGATTAGGTGGAACTAATGAGATTCATGGACAAACAAAAGATGAACAAGAAAATGCAATTAGTCTTGTAAGAGTTATATTAAAGAAAGATGGTTTAGATGTGGCAGAAGCAAGAACAGATGAAAATGGAAATTATTCTTTCACAGGGGTTGAAACAGGTTATTATTATGTTGTAGAATTTATATATGGTGATGAAACACAACTAACAAAAAATATAAAATATAATGGACAAGATTATGAAACTTTAGATGGGAAAATTAGTGTAATAAAAACCGAAGAAAATACTACGATTACAACAGAATATATAAATATGCAATCAACAGGTTCTTATGCTAAAGATAATCAAACTAGAAGAGATATTGTAAACGAAAACGGACAGAATGTAAACTATAATCACTTTATAAACTATATTGTAAATGACAGTATAAATAATTTAAGTACAGTTTCAGAAAATACATGGATGAGTGCAACAGGAGAGGTAGATTTGAGAGATAATACTGATAGCATTAAGATTGTAAGAGGAGTAGATTTAGTATTAAAAGAAAGAGAAAAAGCAAGAATAAAAATAGAAAAAAAGATAGAAGATATTAAACTAAAACTACCAGATGAAAGTTATTTGATTAGTAAATCAGATGGTCTAGGAAAGGATTATATTTTAGACTTAGGTGGTGCACAACAGATGATTACCATGGATGAAGAAATTATGCATGGTTCTAGTATCCAAATAACATATGGAATTTATTTAGATAATGATTATTCTAAAGAAATAAAGGTTAAGTTATATGATTATATAGCAAAAGAGTTACACTTTATGACAAAGGATATGGAAAATAATAATATAAATAACAACTGGCATATATCAAGTTCATTAATTATAAATCCAACAATGAAAAATAAAATATTAAATAGTGAAAGAACGGTGGTAGAAAGTGATGAAATAATAATTCCAGCAAAAGGATCTACAAAGACAGAGATTATATTGAGAAAAGTTATAACATCAGGTGAAATGTATGAATATAACAATGATGTAGAGATTGGATTTTATACTAATGACCAAGGAAGAAGAATTTTTGTATCAGGAGATGTAGGAGCTATACCAGGAAGTTTTGTAGTAGAAGATAATACAACAATTGAAGAAGATACTGCACAAGCTCCATTGTTAAGTATAGTACCACCATTTGGAGGAACATGTTTTGATACTATAAAAACAAAAGAAACAATTCAAAGTAATTTAAATTTGTTGAAAAGGTGGTTTGTTTATGAAAAAGAAAATAGTTATAATAATAACAATTATAGTAGCAGTAATTTTAGGAATAAGCATTTTATTTTTCAATTTGTCAAATAACAAACAAAATGAACAAACAAATGTATATGAAGATTTTAAAAAAGTAAAAGTAAGTGATATTTATTATGATAATTATTGGTCAAAATCGATTGTTGTAGAAATTGTAGATACAGATGTTCCTATACCAGAAGGATTTGAATATGTACAGGGAACAAAAGAAACAGGAGTTATAATAAAAGATCTAGAAAATAATGATTATTTATTATGGATCCCATATGAACAAAATGTTACTACAGATACTGTACAAGAGTATTACGAGAATCGTGAAGATGTTCAGATAGATGTAGATGTTCAAGAAAGTATTAATAAATATGGTGGGTTTTACATTATGTTAGAAAAAGACAATGAGTTTGAATTGTTAAAAGGATTGGATGATGTTTCTTATCAACAAGCATACAAAAAAGTAAGTGATGAATATAAAGATTCTAGTAGTGTAAACAGCCATTTAGTATATAAGAAAGAATTAGCTCAAATTATGGCATATGGTCAAAAAATCGGATTAGAAGTTGATCCACTTTCTACTCTTATTATGGAAAATGATAATAGTTCTTCTAGTTCAGATGAAATAAAGATTAAAGATTATAATATTGGAATTCAGGCTTTATCTGTAAATCTATATGATAGTGTAAATTCACAACAGAGTATTATATTAGAATCTAATGAAGGCAATGTAGCAGTTCCAGAAGGATTTGAAAAGTGTGTATCAGGTGTTGGTGTTGATTCGGATAATGAAACAGGTATAATTGTTAAGATACGTGACAAAGATAATATAGAGTTAAGATATGTTTGGGTTCCTATAGAAAAAAGCGATATGCAGAATGCTTTTTCAACAGTAAGGGACTATTATACAAGTTTAAATATAGATTTTTGGCATGATGATGCAAAAGATGAACAAAATAATGATTTAGAACATTTAATGGGGAGTGTAGCTAAATATGGTGGATTTTATATAGGGGAGGCAGAACTTGGATATAATGATAATGGAGAAGTGATTAATAAAGCTAGAGGAATGAAAAAGGATCAAGAAACTGGGCATCCGACTGTGAATGTGGGAAGTTATTTAAGAGGAACAGATGCTAAAACATATGAAAATGCTTTGCAGGTTGCAAGTGATATTCATAAAGACAATAGCAAAGTTACAAGTCATTTAATGTATGGAGCTGAATGGGATGCTACTATGATATGGTTACTTAATAGTAATGTTGTAACAAAAGAGCAATTAGTTAAAGATAGTTCAAATGTCAGTGGAGCAAAATATAAAGGTACAATTGAGTTAGACGAAAATGGAGGACTAAAGGACGATAATTTAGAAGGACTTAATGGAATTTATGGATTGGCAGGTAATTTAGTAGAAGTTACACAGGAAAATGAAACAGTAGATGGAAAAATAGCCAGAATAAGTAGAGGTGGAAGTTATTTATATACAGGTGAGTATTTATCAATGTTATCAAGATTAGCTATTCTAGATGAGGATATACAATTAGGAGAAGATATCGGATTTAGAAATTGTTTATACATCAATTTAACAAAAGAAGAACAGGAGCAATACGAAAAAGATAAAGAAAATGAAGAAAAAAATGACAATACAGAGAATACAGAGAATTCAGATGAAGGAACAAAGTATTTAAAGTATACATTTGCATACGAAAATGTGCCAGGAAGTGCACAAGGTCAAATTGATATCTCGAACTTGTCAAAAGATGGTGTATGTCAGTTATATTGGGGAAATGACCAAGACATATTGCAAAACTATTCGCAATTTGCAACAGTGACGATAACAGGAGGAAGTGGAACTACAACTATAGAAAAGGCAATTGCAATTCCAAGTGGAGCAACAAAAATCTATGCCTATATGGATGGTCAACAACTATTCAGATATTCTATACCTACTAAACAACAGTTTAGTTATAATTACAAGTATTCATTTGGTGCATTATCAGATGTTCATTACAATGGAGGAGGAAATGAAAGATTTGCAAAAATACTACAGTGGTATACTTCTCAAAATGTTGCAGCAGTTATGGCAGCAGGAGACATATCAGGAGATGATCAAAAAGATATAACGGAAAATGTCTCACAGGCAATAGAATGTGTAGCTAGCAATTTAGGAAATAATATTAGATTTTATTCATCAAAGGGAAATCATGATAAGATTAGTAATGAATATTGGAATAAAAACTTATTTAATATAGATGATAATAGTATTAGTTATTCACAAAATTGCTATGTTGTAGAAATACAGAATGATTTATTTATTATGGTACATTCGGAAGAAAAGGGAGTAAGTATGGATGCACTTAATGATTTAGAAAAAATATTAAGTGAAACATATGATAAGTACGAAAAAATCTATATATTTGAACATATATTCTTAGCAAATACATCAGGAGAGCTATATAATTCTTCTGGAGAGCCGATTGCTACAACATATGTTATGCCTGTAGGAAGTGCAGAGGATACAAAATTTAGAGAAATTTTAAGAACATACAAGGATAAAGTGATTATGTTTTCAGGGCATTCTCATTGGAAGTATGATCATCAGATATATAATTCAGATTTAAATATATATAATGGACAAGGTGAATATGCAATGATGGCACATATTTCTAGTCTATTATGTCCTAGAATTTTAAAGTCAAATGGTGAAAAAGAGGCAGATTATTCTTCATCAGAAGCAATGATCGTGGAGGTATATGATAAAGCAGTTGTATTAAAAGCACTTAATGTAATACCATTGATGAATGGAAACTCATCTCCAGAATATGAGGCTTATGCTTCATATATAATCTATTTTTAGGATTGAATAAAGATAATAATAGCAAGTAATATAAAAAATAGGAGCCTACTCAATAAAAGAGATAGGCTCTTATTTAAGACATCAATCTTATTAGATAGAATCGTTTATTTGCTACAAATGCAAACATCGGGCATAGATTCTAAATAAAATCATTTTTTTGTAAGTAACTCACAAGTTTACTAATATAAGTATTATCTATTTTAGGCCAATGCAAATTTTCACTATCAAGAATTCTATTTGTAATAGAATTCGTAATAATAATATTCTTTGAAGAAGATAAATTATTAATATAATTAGTAATTCCAAAATTAGAAGAATCAGAATCAGCAAGAGCCTCTTTAAATTCCTTTAAAGAACAAGGTTTTATATTAATATTAAAATTATTAAAAGTTGTTATTATATCTTTAAAACTTGTATAATTATTATTAAACAAATGAAATACATTTAAATTATTTGGTTTATAATCCAATAGTTTAACAATAAATTTAGAACAATAGTCTACAGGAGTACATTCAACTGGATATTCAAGAACATCTTTAGGTATTAATTTCAAATTTGCTATACTTGAAATTCTATTTAAGAAAGCATTTTCATCAGAGTTTTCTTGAAATTCTCCATCAGAATATCTATTTGTTATATTTCCAATCCTAAAAATAGAAGCAATTAAATTACTTGATCCGCAATTTTCAATAATCAATTTTTCAGCTTCAAATTTACTTCTTACATATACATTTTCACTATAATCCTGTCCAAAATAGAAATCATTTTCAGTAAATGTATAATCTATATTATTGCAAAATCCATATCCTGAAACAGACATAGTGGAAATATAGTTTAGTGGAATATTGAATTTTTTGCAAAATTCAACAATATTAGATGTTCCTATTACATTTATATTATAAAACTTATTGTAATCTCCATAATGTTTAACAATTGCAGCTGTATGAATTACTGTATCTATGGTTTGTCCTAATTCTTTATATATTTCATCTTGTATACCTAAAAGATTCTCTGTAATATTTCCGTTTACTGGTATTATTCTTCCTTCGTAATTGTTTAGATCATCTTCTTTAAAGTAAAATTTAAATTTTTGATTTAGTCTTTTTATTCCAGAAGTATGATACTTTTCTCTTACAAGACAATATATTTTAATATCTTTTTTCTTCAATAAATCATGTAATATATGTATACCTAAAAATCCTGTTCCACCAATTAATAAAACATTTTCCATTTTTGAATTGAATTTTATTTCTTTTTGACATTCTATTATATTAGGCATATTAGCAGAATTAACATGATGTATTTTGGCAGTATTTGATAAATAATCGGCAAGTTTTCGTATAGTAGGATTTTCGTAAAAATCTTGTGTAGAAACATTATAGCCTAATCCATATAAACGAGTTTGAGCTTTTATTATTGTTAGTGAATCTATATAATAATTAAATAAATTGTCTATTACACTTATATTTTCTGTTTGTAATAATTCACAGAATATATCATATATTGATTTTTCTATTTCATTTGATGGAGATACAAATGTAGATGTATTTTCTGTATTTGGTTCTGGTAATAGTTTTTTATCTACTTTTCCATTTATAGTTAAAGGTATATTATCTACTGTTATAAAGTATTTTGGAACCATGTATATAGGTAATTGTTTTAATAAATAAATCTTTAATTCTTCAACATCAACATCTCCAACTATGTATGCACATAGACTTTTCCCATTATTATTTTTTAAGATTGTTACAAAAGCATCTTTTATTCCTTCAAATTTTAGAATATTTGCTTGTATTTCTCCAATTTCAATTCTATATCCATTTAATTTTACCTGAAAATCACTACGTCCAATGTATTCAATAATTCCATTTGAATGCATTTTTGCAATATCTCCGGTATTATACAGTGTTTCACCATTAAATGGTGACTTGATAAATCTTTCTTCTGTGATTTTTGGTAGATTTAAATATCCGAAGTGAAAGACCTTTTCCACCAATATATAAATTACCATGATATCCAAATGGGATTAATTTTAAATTATCATTTAATATATATATTTGTGTATTTGCAGCAGGAATACCAATTGGTGTGGAGATATATAGTTCTGAATCTTCTGGTTTTGATTCATATATCATACATCCTACAGTAGCTTCTGTTGGACCATATTCATTGTAAATATGAACATTTCCATTAAATAATTCTGTAATTCTTTTGCAAATATCAAGAGTTAAAATATCTCCACCAACAATTAGTTTTGTTATTTTAGTGGATTGTATTTTGCAATGTTCTATACAATCTGCAAGTAAATTTAAATGTGCTGGAGTTAATTTTAAAATGTGTACATTATTGTCCATTAATATTTTTTCTAATAATAATTCAGGATTACTATTTTTGTATATATAGATAGCGTTTCCAGATATTAAAGGCGTAAATACAGATGTAACAGTTAAATCAAATGCAATTGATGAATATAATGGAAAATTAGTTGGTTCTCCTTTAATATATTCTTTATTTGCCCAAGTGATATAATTTACTAAATTTTCACCTGTTATTTGTACACCTTTAGGTTTACCAGTAGATCCTGAAGTATATATAATATAAGATAAATTACTTAAACTTGAATTATTTATATTTGTTATTTCAGTATTATTTGCACATTCTCTCATAATTGAAGTTATTTTTATATTCAATATTTGGTCTTCAGAAACAGATAATTTATTATGATATGTTTTATTTGTAAGTATATATTTTGCTGAACTATTTTCTAATATATATTCAACTCTTTCTTTAGGATATGCTATATCTATTGGTATATAACATGCTCCGAGTTTTAAAATTGCTAATATGCTTGCAACTAATTCAATTGAATTATCTAAAAATAAGCAAATCTTATCTCCAGATTCTACACCTTTTTTTTGCAAATATTCAGCTAGATAGTTGGAAACATTATTTAATTCTTTATATGTTAAAGATTTAGTTTTACAATTTAAAGCAAGTAAATCAGGAGAATTATTCACATTTTTTTCAAATAAATCTATAACTGTATTTTTTAATTTTATTGTTTTAGATGAATTATATTTATTTAATAAGAAGTCCTTTTCTTCCGGAGTAACTATTTCCATATTATCTAATTTTATATCATCTACATCTAGAATTTGTTTTAATATAAACTCTATTCTAGAGTGCATATTTTCAATATCTGAGCTAGTATATTTAGATGTTTGATAATCATATGCAATACTTAAACTTCCTTCATCATTAACATCAAATAAATGTATGTCTAAAGGATCAGATGTGTATTTTGAATGTGACCATTCAATATCAAAATTTATATTAGATATATTTTTATTAGCATGGGTAATTTGATAAGATATTAATATATTATATAAATTTGGTATACTTGAATCTTGTTTGCGAACATATTCTAAAATTTCCTGATAAGGAAATTTTTGGTGTCTAAATATTCCAGCAGTATGCACAGCAGTTTGCTTTGCAAAGTCTAAAAAGCTGGCATTCGTTGGAATAGATACCTTAAAAGGCACTGTGCTAATAAACATACCAGGTGTATGCTTTTCAGCAAAAGTGGTTCTATTTAAGATTGGTGTACCAATTATAAAATTTTTAAGATTTAAAACTGAACCAATGTAAAATGAGTATACTGACATAAAAAAGTTGAAAACTGAGATTTGGTTATTCTTACAGTATTCGTTTATATTGTCCATAATAGATTTTGACAATATATATGTTTTCCTACATGATATGCAAGAATTTGTATAAGTATTTATTTTATTATTACAAATAGCAAGATTTGCTATTTCTGGTGAATCATTAAATTGATCAAACCAATAATCTCTATCTTTTGAGTATCTTGTGCTTTCTAAATATTTTTTTTCATTTTTTATATAATCAATATATGAAGTTTTTGGTGTTTCATAAGCATTATTATTTATTAGATTTGAATAAATATTCACTAATTCATTTGCTATAATTCCTGTTGTAAAAGCGTCAGCTATTAGATGATGAATATTTAATATAATTCCACCATGTCCATTTGGAAGTCTGTATAATTGAAATTTATATAAATTAGAAAATAAATCAAATTCTGTATTAACTATTTTTTGTTGTAATTCAAATAATTCTTTTTCGTTTTTTATATTTATTATTTCAAAATCTAATTCTTTAAAAGCTGTCATTTTTTGCATTATATTTCCATCTTTATCAAAAAAAAGATGTAGTCTAAAACAATCATTATTTTCTAAAAACTTATTTATTGTTAGTTTTAAAATATCAAATTGTAATTTCTCATGGAATTTTAATGTTCCACATATATTATTCATAGGAGTATTTTTGTAAAATTGCTCCATTACCCAAATTGATTTTTGTGGGTTTGTTAAATTAAAAACATCCTTATTCATATTAATATGTCCTTTCTAAATTACAATATATGTAATAGTTAATATTAATAACTAGATTATATAAATATGAAAAGAAAAAATCAATAGAAAAATAAGAGAAATTAAGGGATTTTGTAATATTTAAGAAAAGCAAAAAGTCGAAAAATGTAGAATATAAAAAATAATTAAGATATATTTACAAATAAATTTAATATGATAAAATAAACAAAAGAAGAAAGGATATGGATGTATATGGAAAAAATACGGGTTTAATTCTGAAGATAATGTTGAGTTATTTGGTTTATTAGATAGAAGCAATATAAATACAGATAAAATAGTGATTTCAGTTCATGGAATGACAAGTAACTGCTTGAAAAAAAGAGATACAGAAATAGCCAAAAAAGTAAATGCAATAGGAGTAGATTATTTTTGTTTTAATAATAGAGGACATGATGTTATATCATATTATAGTATACAAACAGGTAAAGGAAAGAAAAAAAAGATGGGAGGAACTGCCTTTGAAGATCCAGAAGAAGGTTATTATGATATAATTGGTGCTATAAACAAAATGAGAGATATGGGATATAAACATATTTATTTACAAGGGCATAGTTTGGGTGCTACTAAAGTTGTATTAACATATAATAGATTATTAAAAGAAAAAAGAAGAGATATATTAGATTCTATTTCTGGAGTTATATTATTATCTTTAATAGATATATTATCTGCTCAAAAAGTATTTTTAGGTGATAGATTTAATGAAATATTGGAATTAGCAGAAAAGATGGAGAATGAAGGAAGGCAGTTTGAGTTAATGCCAAATGATGTATTTATACATTTGATTACTGCTAAAACTTATTTAAAATATTTCAAAAATTATGAAGGATTATATTATCCACAATATAGTAATAAAATGTGGAAAGCAGATGAGCTAAATAATATAAAAGTGCCTTTATTTATGAGATGGGGAAATAAAAATGAATTAATAGTTCAAAAAGCAGATGAATTAGTAGAATTTGTATCTGATAAAATTAAAAATAATAAAAAAGATATAGGCTATATAGATGGAGCATCACATAATTATAGTCATAAATTAGAGGAATTAAGTACTCAAATTGCAAGTTTTATTAAAAATATAGATTAAGTACCGTATATATATGAAGAAAATGGAAAAAATAACAAGGTAATACATACCTTGTTTTTTTGTATTATAGGAAATTAACATCAAAACAATAATTAAATAAAATTTAAGGAGATGAATTTATTGCAAGAGTATACTAATAATAAAAAGAGTAAGCGGAAAATATATTGCTTTAGTATTATTAATGTTTATGGTTTCTATTTTTACAATATTATTATATAGAATATATGAAAGCTGGAATAAAGAAAATAATGTAGTAGAAAGCACTCCTCTTTATGAGACATCGAAAACTTCATATGAAGTAGAAGAATTAAATGAAGAAAATGAATTAAATATAATTGAAGAGGTTACAAATACTGTAGTTGGAATCTCAAAAATAAAAGATGTAGGAGATACAATATTTTTAAGTGATGGTGCTACAAGCATTGGTTTGGGAACAGGAATTATTATTTCAGAAAATGGATATATACTTACTAATGCTCATGTATCAGGTGAAAAGGGTGAAACATGTTATGTTACACTTGAAGATGGAAGAAATTTTAATTCAAATGTTGTGTGGTCAGATACAGACATAGATTTAGCAATTGTAAAAATATCTGCAACATCTTTAAAATATGCAGAACTTGGGGATTCAGATAGTATAAAACTTGGGGAAAGAGTATATGCAATAGGTAATCCGATAGGTTTCGAATTTCAAAGAACAGTTACAGCAGGTGTAATAAGTGCTATAGATAGAAGTATAAAAATAGATGAAGATAATAAATCCTCTTATATGGAAGATTTGATTCAAACAGATGCGACTATTAATCCAGGAAGTAGCGGGGGACCACTTATAAATGTGGATGGACAAGTACTTGGAATAAATACGGTAAAAATTACTTCTGCAGAATCTATAGGTTTTGCTGTTCCTATAAATATAATAAAACCTATTATAAATAAAATATTAGAAAATGAAAATTTTGAAACAGCATCATTAGGAATTTTTGCGTATGATAAAAATGTTTTACCATATTTGGACAAAGATTTAAAATTGCAAAATGGAATTTATGTAGCAGATGTAAGATATGGATCTGCAGCTAGTAATGCAGGATTGCAAAAAAAGGATATTATATTAAAAATAGATAATTTAGAATTAGAAAAAATGAGTGATTTAAGAGAATATATTTATTCAAAAAATCCAGGGGATAATGTTACTTTAAGTGTAAAAAGAGGTAGTGTTCAAATGGATTTAAATATTGCTTTAGGTAAAAAATAAATTGGAGGAAAAAGTATATGGATAAAATAAACTCAAATTCATATTGGTTAGATGGAGAAAATCTACAATTTGAAGAATTAAAGAAAAATAGAAATTCTGAAGTTTGTATTATAGGTGGAGGGATAACAGGTATTACAATAGCATATTATTTAGCAAAGCAAGGTAAAAAAGTAATTCTTCTAGAAAGAGATAGTGTTGGTAGTAAAACTACTGGAAATACAACAGGAAAAATAACTAGTGGGCATAGTTTGTTTTATAAATATTTAGAAGATAGTAATGGGATAGAATATGCAAAATTATATTATGAAGCAAATGAAAAAGCTATTAAAGAAATAAAAAGAATAATAGATGATGAAAAAATAGAATGTGATTTTGAGTGGCAAGATAATTATGTTTATGCTACAAATGATGAAGAAAAAACTAAAGTTGAACAAGAAGCGGAAACAATAAATAAATTTGGTGGAAAAGCGTATTTAGTGGAAACAAGTTCGTTACCACTAAAATTTAAATCTGCAGTTAAATTAGAAAATCAGGCTATGTTTAATCCAATTAAATATATAAAAGCATTATGCGATATCATTATAAAAAATGGAGGGGAAATATTTACAGATTCTAAGGTAATTGATATAAAAAATGAATCAGGTAAATATAGTATTTATACATCATGTGCAAAAGTTGATGCAGAATATTTAGTAATTGCAACAAATTATCCAATAAAAAATTTCCCAGGTGTTTATTTTGCTAAAATGTATCAATCTACATCATATGCAATATTAATACAGACTAAGAGTGCAAGATTTGATGG
>CALXJL010000005.1 GCA_944388615.1 uncultured Clostridia bacterium | reverse complement strand
CAACCAGATTTTATTTTCTGATTGATTTTTGTATCTCTCTGTTCTATAAAAAGTTCGAACAGATACGTCATTGGTGCCGGTGGTGGGACTCGAACCCACACGCCATTGCTGACAACAGATTTTGAGTCTGCCCCGTCTACCAATTCCAGCACACCGGCATTTATACTACTAGCTTATAATAACAGATTACGCATCTAATTGCAAGATATTTTTCTATATTTTTATCATAAAATTAGTTTTATAACATACACTCTATTAATACAAAATATAGAAAGAGGGTTATCTATGTTTATTTATAATGTAAAATTAAATTCAAATATATTAATAAAACTTTTGATCATAATATTAGCAATAATAGTTATATCATTAGCCTGTGTAACTATCTATAGGGTATTTAGCACCTCTACTAGTAGCATTAATGATGAATCTTGTATGCCAAATGAGGATATACAAATTTTAAATACTCGGTAATTATACTAATGCTTTAAAAAGTGTACATGATGATTTAGATAATTATATTGGTACAAAAATTAAATTTTCTGGATATTTATATAAAGTTTTCGATTTTTCAGAAAATCAATTTGTTCTTGCTAGAGATATGATTATAAGTTCTGACTTTCAAACAGTTGTAGTTGGATTTTTATGTTCTTCAACAGAAACTTCTAATTTTGCCGAAAATGATTGGATTGAAATTGAAGGAACCATTACCAAAGGTGAATATCACGGAACAATGCCTATTGTTGAAGTAACTTCAATTAATAAAATAGATAAACCTTCTGATGAATATGTATATCCCCCAAGTGATACATATATTCCTACTGCTAATATGTTTTAGAAATTACATAGAATATTTTTCTATAAATTATATGTTTATTCAATATAACAAAAATGAAACATGACTTAGAAAAATTCTAAATCATGTTTCATTTTTAGTTATAATCATATCATATGCATCAGTTAAATCTTTAGGTATTGTTATAGATGTTCTATACTCTTCTTTTGCTTCTATATCACTTATAAAAGCTGGTGTCATATAAACTTCATTTTCATATTTCAAGCATTTTTTTAATTTTACTCTACAATAGATTTAAAAATACCTTTTTCTATTAATGTAGAAAAAATGCTTTTCAAAATTATTAATAGAATTGGTCCTACTAACAATCCAATAACACCTATAAATCTAAATCCTGTATACATAGCAATAAGTGTAAATATAGGATGTATTCCTATTTGCCTACTTACAATTTTAGGTTCTATTACTTGTCTTACAATGGACATAATTAACCACAAAACAAATATTCCTATAGCTAAATTTAGTTTACCATTACATGCCTCTATTATTGCCCAAGGTATCATTACAGTACCTGATCCAAATATTGGCAGGGCATCTACAAAAGCTATCCCCAATGCAATTAATAATGGATATTCTACTTCTAATTTAACAAATTTAAAAATATATAATCCTACTAAAGAAATAAAAAATGATATTAATACTAATATACCTTCTGCTTTTATATAACAACCCAAAGATTTAGATATTTCTCTTATATGAATTCCTATTTTTTTTACCCATTTTTGGGGTAAATGATGCTCTAATTGATCTAACATATATATTTTATCTGTTGAAATAAAATACAATGCTAATAGTGTAATTACTACATATATTGCCATTGTCGGAATTGATGTAATAATTTCTATTACTTTATTTAATCCTGTTTGTACTAGTGTAAATATTTTTTGTGACCATTCAGCTAATGAATCATTTATGCTTTTTTGCATATCTTCTGATAAATTTATTCTACTTAGATCTATTTTTGATAATATATTTTGTATTTGTTTGTATCCATTTTCAAAAGATGAATTTAGCCCATTTAATACATTAGATGTTTCAGATATTAATGTACTAATTCCCCATACTAATACTGCTATTATTATTGATATTGCTAAAATAAAAACTATTATAGAACTTATTTTTCTTGTTAATTTACATTTTTTCATTATTTTTCTTATTAATGGTTCTATCATTAAAGCTATTATAAATGCTATTAAAAAAGGACTATAAAATAGTGCAATTTTTACACAAAAATAAATCCCTAAAATATATAAACCTAATATTAAAATATTTTTTATAATTTTTCCAAAGTAATTTAAATCTAATATCATATGTACACCTTTCTATAAAAAACTCGTATAATCTTTATATATTATACGAGTTTTTATAAAATATTATTCTTTTATTCCGCATTCTTTTCATCGCATCCGCATATATTTTCAATTGTATTACATACACATTGATCATTTACATTTGGATTTTTAGCTAGATCTCCTAGTGTTAACATTCCTACCACTTTATTATTCTCTATGACTGGTAATCTTCTTACTTGATTTTCAGACATAGTTTTTTCAACCTCTTTTATATCACTATCTGGATTACAAGCCCAAACTTTAGTTGACATTACATCACTAATTGGTGTTGTATTTGAATCTTTATTGCAAGATACACTTCTTAAAACAATATCTCTATCTGTTACTAAACCAACAATATTATTATTAGAATCACATACAGGTACACAACCTATATGATTTTCAGACATTATTTTTGCACAATCATATACTGTACTGTCTGGAGTACAACATATAACATTATTACACATACAATCTTTTGCTTTCATAAAAAATACCACCTTTCAATTTAACTAGCATAATTCTATACTAAGCTTTTAGCTCTTTTTTATTTTCTCTATTTTTTAGTTAATTATGCTGTTAATAAATTGGTATTTTCATTAAAACTTTCTATATCTATTCATATAATTGTTGTTTAGGTTTTGAGGTTTATTATTACAATTATTACTTTTTCTGACATCTTGTTCGATATTTCTTATATCTCTTTTAGATATAATCGGATCATTTATATTTTTATCGTTTATATTTTCTTCTTTAAACTCTCTATTTTCTTGTATTTCTTCAATATTAGAATTTCTATTTTCTGTATTCAATTTTTTTCTAACTTCATAAATTATGTAATCCGTTACATTTTCTATAGTCCTTTCAGTTACATCACTTATAAGTGGTGCTACTCTACTATAAACCTCATTATATAAGTCCCTATTTTCTGCTCTTGTTTCATTTTCCACTTTTTCTAATTGCCCATTACTTTCTGACCTATCTAATATCTGATTATATGTATTATCTGGTATTTCATTAATATCACCATCTTGATGTTTATACCCCAAAAAATCTCTCATATAATCTTCATAACTCCTATATTGCATATTATTCCTTCCTTTCTATTAGGACAAACATTTATCCTATTTTATTTTGTATATAATATGCAAATATAGGAAATTTATTTCCTATATTAAATAAATTTTTCCACTTCTACTAGTAAATTTCCTTTTTTAGTATAATTTAATTTTTTTATTATTTTAAATCTTCCCTTTCCTCTTATAGTTATAATATCACCTTCATTTATATTTTTTGAACTTTTAGTTTCTATTTGAAAATTAACTAAAACTCTTTCTTGTTTTAATATTTCAATAGATTTTATCCTAGATGTATGAGCTAATTCTGATACTATACTATCTAAACGCATACTTGGCAATATGATACTTATTTTTTCTGTATGATTTTGTAATTTTCGTATTTCTGCTAAATCAATTTTTCGTATTTCGCTTTTTGAAAATCTTTTTAATGTACATAAATTATTTTGTAAAAATTTACAAATATCTTTACAAATTATATCAGCACCATATTGATCAACAATAATATCTCCAATTTTATCTCTTTTTATTCCTAATTTCATTAATGCTCCCAAATATGTACGATGTGAGTATTTTCCAATTTCTTCCTTATTTAATTTAATTTTTATAACATCCATTATATTATTGAAATTATAATATTTATTCTGAAAAATATCTTCTAATTTTTCTGGATAAAATATTAATAATTTTCTTTCCGCTTCTTCTATTCCACCACAAAAAACATAATATTTAAATTTTATTTGTTTTAAGATTTTTTCTAATAATAATTGATTTCTCATATCCAAAAAATCAGTGGTTTCTACAGTATTAATCATAGTAGATTTATTTATTAAATCAAACATTCTGGCTACTAATATTTTATCTCCATCATTATTTAATTTTTTCAAAATTTGTTGTTTATCCATTAATTATAATCCCTTCCAGTTCTAAACAATTGCTAATAATAAACATGCTAATAATGGTACAGTTAAATTATCAAATCCTTTTATTGAAACCGCTTCTACAATTGTTAATATTACACTTATAACAATTGTTTTCAAAATTCCATAAGATACGCCTGTACTTAATAAGAAGATCCCCACAATTATTGCTGTTACAACTAGCATTGTAATAGATCCAGCCACTGATTTTTTACTTCCTCTAATTGAATATTCATAACTTTTTACACTTTTTCCAATAACAGCTGCAAGTCCATCTCCATATCCCATTATTAGTATACTTGCAAGTCCTATTTCAGGTCTTTTTAATATGGCAAATGTTATTATTGATATTATAAATAAAGATACTGCATAATATACAGTTCCTAAACCATCTGCTTTTTCTCTTTCCATAACTTTTATTAGATTATTTTTATATGAAATATAATTAATAATTACAAAACTGGCTGGTACAATTGCTGCATATAAAGTATTTTCAAAAAAATACATTGCAATAAACCACCAATTTGATAACATAATATGTATATATTTTCTAGATGTTTCTTCTCCCGATTTTTCAAAAAATTTTGCTGATATTATAACAATTCCAATTGCTATATATGATACTATTATCCCCAATATATTTCTCATTATATTTTCTCCTATTAATTTGATTATGTGATAAATAGTATCATATATATACAATTTTTTCAATAAATTTCTCTAAGATTCTAATTCTGATTCAATATTAATTAATCTATTATATTTAGCCACCCTATCTGTTCTACAAGGTGCACCTGTCTTTATTTGACCTGCATTAGTAGCTACTGCTATATCTGCTATTGTTGTATCTTCAGACTCTCCAGATCTATGAGATATTATACATTTATATCCATTTTTCTTAGCCAATTCTATTGCATCCAATGTTTCTGTTAATGTTCCTATCTGATTAGGTTTAATTAATATTGCATTAGCAGTATTGGATTGTATACCTTTTTGTAATCTTTCAGTATTTGTAACAAATAAATCATCTCCTACTATTTGTACATTATCCCCTATTAATTTTGTTAATTTTTCCCAAGATTCCCAATCTTCTTCTGCTAATCCATCTTCTACAGATATAATTGGATATTTATTTGTTAATTCCACAATATAATCTATCATTTCTTGTTTTGTCTTTAATTCACCTGTTTTCCAAAATAAATATCCTTCTTCTCCTTTTTTATTAGCTTCATCCCACATTTCTGTTGCTGCAATATCTAATGCAATATTTATATCTTTTCCTGGTATATAACCAGCTTCTTGAATTGCTTTTAGAATTAACTCAATTGCTTCCTCATCTGATTCTAGATTAGGTGCAAACCCTCCTTCATCTCCAACTCCTGTAGATAATCCACTAGATTTCAATACTTTTTTTAATTGTGTATATACTTCTACTCCTATCCTAACTTTTTCTTTTATTGTATCTCCAGTAAAAGGCATTATCATAAATTCCTGAATATTTACATTATTATCAGAATGTTTACCACCATTTAAAATATTCATCATAGGAATTGGTAATGTTTTTGCATTTACACCACCAATATAATTATATAATGGTAGTCCCAAAGAATTAGCTGCTGCTTTAGCTATTGCAATTGATGTACCTAAAATTGCATTTGCTCCTAATTTTGATTTATTATCAGTCCCATCTAATTCCTTTAAAATATTGTCTATTTTTATTTGTTCATATACATTTAATCCTTCCAATCTTTTTGATATTTTTTTATTTACATTATCTACTGCTTTTTTTACACCTTTACCATTATACCTATTTTCATCTCCATCTCTTAACTCCACTGCTTCCTTACTACCTGTAGATGCTCCTGATGGTACAATACTTCTACCTATGAATCCACCTTCTGTAACTACTTCAACTTGAATTGTAGGATTTCCTCTTGAATCTAAAACCTCTATAGCATTTATGCTATCAATTCCTAAATAATCTCTCATATTTTTCTTTCCTTTCTTATTTATTCTAATTTTAGTATACCCATAAAAATAAATAGAATAACTAAAATTAGTTATTCTATTTATTTTATATATTGGTTTATAATTTCGGTATTTTCAGGAAATATCTCTGAGAATAATATTTTATAAAATTTATTTATATCTAAATCATATGCAAATTTATAATTAGAATTATCACTATTTTTTATAATAGATTTTCCTCTTTTTTCTCCATCTGTTTCTATCTCTACATCTACATTTTTTAATTTTAACACACTATTATCTATTAAATATGCAATAGTTAATGGGTCGTTTAATATCAATCCGTCCAACCCTTCATTTCTATCAAATTCTGCTCCCATTCTAGTTGCCTTATATAAAAATTTAGATAACTCTGTATTTATATTTAATAACATTTCTTCTAATTTTTTAGTTAATGGTATTCTATTTGTAACATCTAATCCAACAAGTACTATATCTTTGAATCCTGATTCCATCACAATCTTAGCTGCATGTGGATCTCTATAAAAATTAAATTCTGCATCTGGAGTTACATTTCCGGCACCTTCTGCACTTCCCATTATAATTAGCCTTTTAACATTTTTTACAAAGTCAGGATCTTTTTGTACTGCCAAGGCTATGTTAGTTAATGGGCCTATAGCCACAATTGTAATTTCATTAGGATATTTTGATGTTTCTTCTACTAAATAATCTATAGCACTTTTTTCTTCTACTTGTGTTTTTGCTAGAGTATACTCTACTCCACCTATGCCATTTTTCCCATGTACATATTCTGCATACACTCCTTCAACTTGTAATGGTTTATCCATTCCACTATATACTGGTATATTATTACAATTACTCATTTCTAGTATTTTTAATGCGTTTTTATTTGCATTTTCTAAAATGCAATTTCCTTCTACTGTCGTTACAGCTTTTAAATCAATTTTTTTTGAATAGATACTTAATAATAGTGCAAAAACATCATCTATTCCCATATCTGTATCCAATATTATTTTTTCCATTACTTTCATCCTTTCATTAACTATTTTTTTTCATAAAATCTTCCACTTCTTCCATATTGGGTATAGAAGTTTGAGCTCCTTTTTTAGTACACACTATTGATGATACAATATGTGCGAATTCTATAGCTTGTTCTATTTCTTTTTTATCTATTAATGCTTTAGTCAAAGCTCCAGTAAAACTGTCTCCTGCTGCTGTAGTATCCACTACTTTCACATCTAATGCTGCAAACTTTTTATATCCATTTTTTGTTACTAACATTGATCCACTTCCACCTAAAGTTATTATTACATTTTTTATTCCTTTTTCTAATAACTTCTTTGCTGCAATATATAATTCCTCATCTGTGTTTACTGTATTTCCAGTTAGAATCTGTATTTCAGTCTCATTAGGTTTTATTATATCAACATTTTTTAATAATTCATCTGGTAAATCATTCCTTGCTGGTGCGGGATCTAATATAACATATTTTCCTTTTTCTTTTGCAATTTTAGCAACATATGTAACAATATTTATTGGTATTTCAAGTTGTAATACTACTATTGTAGCTTTATCTATTAATTCTATATTATTATCTATGATTTCCTCTGTTATTTTTTGATTTGCCCCACCAATTACTACAATACTATTTTCTCCTGTTTCATCCACGTTTATGAATGCACATCCCGTATTTTCACCTTTCAATTTTTTTATTCCTGTAGTTCCTATTTTTACCTCTTCTAAGTTTTTAAGCAATTTAATACCGTAATCATCTTCTCCAACTGCACCTATCATATTTACATTTGCTCCAAGTTTCCCCATTGCATATGCTTGATTTGCTCCTTTTCCCCCTGGAATTAAAGTAAATTTCTTACCTAGTACAGTTTCTCCTGGTTGTGGCATTTTATTCACTTCTACTACAAAGTCCATATTTAGACTTCCTACTACTAAAATATTTCCCATAATTTATCCTTTCTATTATAATATTATATTGTTTTTATATCATATAAATCTTATAAGTTCAAGAATTACTTGACTTAAGTATAATTTAAACTAAGAATTAAAATATAATAGCATAAGTAAAAGAAACTACCGAAAGACAGTAGTTTCTTTTGATGATTATAAAGAGTATTTTTCTTCAACTTCTTTGATGAGTTGCTCTTTTTTGTTTTGAAGCAGTTCAACACCTTTTTCATAGTATTCTGGATCTGACTCTTTGATTCTTTTAAGCATAGCTTTAAAAGTTTCAATGTCAATCTCCATCATAATTTCAAAGGCGTAATCCACATTTAGAATACTCTCTTCACTATGTGGATTACCCGATACTTCAGTCCATATAGGTTGCATTTCCATCTTGCTTACGGAAATATGATAAATTTTGCCATTTTCTCCAATCTTTACAGACGTTTTAGCATTCTGACACCGCACTTCAAAATTTTCTCTTTTCCATTCAGACATATTTTTTTCCTCCTTACAATCGTTATTCGAGAAATTGCTACTTTGCTATTCTTATTATAGTTCGCATAGCTGCGAATATTTTACCTTAACACATTACCATATATTATGTTGATTGTAAAGAGATTTTAACATTTATTACTATTTATAATATTAATGTTAAAGTTAATTAAAAAAGTAAATTCTATTTAATTAAGAATAAAGAGAATTTAGCTCATATTTAATTATCTTCATCTTTAACACCTTCCATTCTTGGATGATATTCTTAAGTATAAAAAAATATCATCCTTTTTTCAGAATGATATTTATATTTCTGTTCTATAAATTTTGAACAGATTCGTTATTGGCTGGGGTAGTAGGATTCGAACCTACGCATCGATGGGTCAGAGCCATCTGCCTTACCGCTTGGCTATACCCCAATAAAAAATAGATGATAGTTAAATTATATCATCTATTTTTTTATTATCAAGACTAAATACAAAATTTATTAAAAAAATTTGTAACCACATACTTTTAATAACAAACATGATTAATATTCTCTAAATAGACTTATTTACCATTATTCCTTCTCTTTCCAATTTTGTCTCACATCTTCTATAATAAGGATTATATTTCTCTATTATTTCATAAAACTTTTTAGAATGGGTTTTATATTTCATATGACAAAACTCATGAAGGACTATATAATCTATTATTTCTCTATCATACTTTACTATATCTGGATTTATTTGTATTATATTTCCTTCAATACATCTTCCTAAAAATTTACTGTCTCTTTCTATTATATAATCTTCTGGAGCAAATCCTAACATTATTCTTGTTTTTTCCATTGATCTTTCAATTTCTTTTTCTGCTATCATATCATACATTTTTTCAATTAATAGTTTTAATATCTCTTCTCTATCTGTTTTTTTATATTTATTTGGTAAACAAATTCTTATATTTTTACCTTCTACTGTTAATGTAGGTTTTTTTAGATTTCTATAATTTATTTTAACTCTACAATCCTCACCTAATATTTTTACCATTTCTTTTCTTATATAATCTTTACTAGATTCATATTCATCTATTTTCTTTAATATCCATTTCTTTTTTTCTTCAACTAATTTTTGCACCCTTTCTCTACTTACATACCAAGGAGCATTAACAACTACTTCTCCATTTTGTACTGATATATATAAATCGTGATTAAAATTTTTATCTATTGTGTATACTATAACTTCTTTATTATTTCTTAAAATTCCCATTTTTAATCCTCCTTGTTTTTTATTGAACTCTTGTTTCATTTTCTGAATGTATTTTATATCTATATTTTATATTTGTCAATAGTTTTTTGAAATTTTTGTTCGATTTTTATTTTTAGGTAGAAATAAATTTAATTATACTAATTGAAATCAATAATATACCTGCTAAAACAGACCAAATATTATCTGGAATTTTGCTAAACTTATTTAATTTTTTCCCTATAATATTTCCAATACTCAAAAACAAAATTTGAAATATGCTTATAAAAAAAGGATATATTCCTGAACTTATTCCCACCATACTTGAACTCGTTCCTATACATATACTATCTAAAGATAATGCTAATCCTAGGAATAGTGCTTCCTTTGCATCTATCTTATTAGAATTATCAAAATCTGAATTTACAGGGTTTTTAATTATTTGGATAGTTATTCCTAAAAAATCTATAAAAAAACTATATATCTTTTCTTTTACTTCCTCTTTTTCCTTAACATTTCTATTTTCCTTTTTAATGACTGGTATATCATGAATATTCCTATTAAATTTATTATTAAAATACCAATATATTTTGCAATTTCTTCGTGAAATATTCTTTTTATACTATTTCCCAACCAGATAGATATAATTGCATTTATAAATGATACTATAAATAACATTATTGAGCCTACATAAGATATTTTTGTATTTTTTATTCCATATGTAATTCCTATTCCTAAAGAATCTATACTACTTGAAATTGCTAATACTAGCGAATTTAAAAACATTTGTAACACCTCTTGTTATAATATGATATTCTACGACAAAATGAGACAAAGAGGCATAAATAATATTTTCTAAATATGTATTTTATCTACTAGGAAAGTACGAAAACTTTCCTAGTAGATAAAAAAACTTGTACTACTTTCGTACAAGCCACATATACTTTAATAAAATACACAAAGGAGAGATGAATTTATGTGGCATACTTTAAACAAAAATATTGTTTTGCACAATTTAAATACTGATGAAAAAACAGGTCTTACAAATGAAGAAGTAGAAAAGCGAAAATTAAAATATGGAATTAACAAATTACAAGATAAGCCCAAAGAAAGCCTTTTTATAAAATTTATAAAACAATTTAATGATTTTATGATTATTATTTTAATTATCGCTTCAGTTCTATCTGCTGTAATATCCTATATGCAAGGTGAAAATGATTATATTGATTCTATAATAATAATTGGTATTGTAGTACTAAATGCTATTATGGGATTAGTTCAAGAGGCAAAAGCTGAAAAATCTATTGAGAGTTTAAAACAAATGACACCTCAAACTTGTAAGGTTATAAGGAATAATAATATACTAGAAATCAATGCTGAAGACTTAGTTCCTGGTGATATAATTACACTTGAAGCTGGTAACTATGTTCCTGCAGATTGTAGATTACTTGAATGTTTTAACTTAAAAATAGAAGAATCAAGTTTAACTGGTGAAACAGAACCTGTTCTTAAAGATGATACAAATATATATTCAAAAGATGTATCAATAGGAGACATGAAAAATTTAGCATTTATGGCTACAACTGTTGTTAATGGTCATGCAAAAGCTGTTGTTACAAATACAGGTATGCAAACTAAAGTTGGAACAATTGCTGGTATGATTATAGAAAATGAATCTCCTGAAACACCGATTCAAAAAAAACTTGCAGAAGTAGGAAAAACATTGGGGATAGCATGTTTAATAATTTGTGCAATTATTTTCATAATAGGACTTGTTAAAAAAATTGATCCTTTTGAAATGTTTATGACATCTGTTGGTCTTGCAGTTGCTGCCATTCCAGAAGGCTTACCTGCAATAGTCACTATTGTCTTATCAATAGGAGTTACTAAAATGGCAAAGAAAAATACAATAGTTCGTAAATTACCCGCTGTTGAAACATTAGGTAGTAGTAATGTTATTTGCTCAGATAAAACTGGTACATTAACTCAAAATAAAATGACTGTAACACAAATTGAATCATCTAATAAATTAATTACATCAACTCTATCTAGTATGTGTACAGATTGTAATATTGTATATAATAAAGGTATTGTATCGGCACAGGGTGAAGCAACTGAAGTTGCTTTAGTAAACAATGCATTAAAACAAGGTATTAATAAAGACAAATTATATGAAAGTTTCAAAAGAGTAAATGAAATTCCATTTGATTCTTCAAGAAAACTAATGTCTACAATTCATAAAGTATTAAATGGATATTTGGTAATTACTAAAGGTGCTCCAGATGTACTTTTAAATAAATGTTCAGATATTATTAATACTTCAAGTAATAATATCTCTAATTTACAATCACGAAAAATAACTGCTCTTGATAAAAACAATATACAAAATAGAAATAATATTATGGCAAATAAAGCATTAAGGGTTATAGCTGTCGCTTATAAATATATACCTACTCTCCCAAGTACAATTAAACAAGAAGATATTGAATCTAATTTAAGTTTTGTTGGTTTATTAGGGATGATAGATCCTCCAAGAGAAGGTGTAAAAGAAGCTGTTTCTATCTGCAAACAAGCTGGTATTAAAACTGTTATGATAACAGGAGATCATATAGCCACAGCTAAAGCTATTGCTACCAATCTAGGAATTTTAAATAATAATGATTTAGCAATAACTGGTAGGGAACTAGATACTCTTTCTGAAAAGGAGTTAACTAACAATATTTACAAATATTCTGTATTTGCAAGGGTTAGTCCTGAGCATAAAGTTCGTATTGTAAAAGCATGGCAAGCAAATGGATGTGTTGTTGCTATGACTGGTGATGGTGTAAATGATAGCCCTGCTTTAAAAAATGCTGATATTGGTATTGCTATGGGAAAAAGTCGGTACTGATGTCGCTAAAAATGCTGCTGATATGATTTTGACCGATGATAATTTTGTTACTATTGTTGAGGCTGTTAAACAAGGTAGAAATATATATGATAATATAAAAAAAGCAATTCATTTTCTTCTTTCTACTAATGTAGGAGAAATTGTAACAATCTTTTTAGGGCTTTTATTAGGTTTAAAGTCTCCTCTTCTTGCAATACAGCTTTTGTGGATTAATTTAATTACAGATTCACTTCCTGCTATAGCCCTTGGATTAGAGCCTGCAGAAAATAATATCATGCATAGAAAACCTATAAATCAGAAAAAGGGATTATTTGCAGATGGTTTATGGAATAATATTATTTTAGAAGGTATTCTTATAGGTGTTTTAACATTAGTAGCATTTTCAATAGGAAATAATTTATACGGTTTAGAAATTGGAAGAACTATGGCTTTTGCCTCAATAGGATTATTAGAATTAATACATAGTTTTAATGTAAGAACAACAGAATCTATTTTTAAAGTAGGATTCCTTAAAAATAAATATTTAATAGGTAGTTTTATTTTAGGAATATTTGTTCAAACCATTGTAATTATAATTCCTAGTCTAGCAAACATCTTTAAATTAGTCCCATTAACAGGAATTCAATGGTTATTCACTATTTTAATTTCCAGCCTACCTATACCTATAATAGAATTACAAAAAAAATTTAATGAAATTAAATTTGGTAAAACAATTTATTCAGCAACATAACTTTTACTTAAAAGGTCAGTCCCCGAATGAACAAAATGTCCATTTGGGGACTGTCCCTCTTTGGATATTTTGTCCACTCAGGGACAGACATTGATAAATATATTTTTTAGAAACTAGTATTATCATTATCACTACTTGCATCTGTATATGTTGTGTCATCTATTATATTTGCTTTTTTTATGGTATTTTCTAATTCGTTTATTGTGTCTTGCATTTTCTCTTTTTGATCTTCTAAATCTGCATTTTCTTCTTCTAATATCATTTTTTCGTTTTGCAATCCTGTTGCTCTTTCTTCTATCTCTGCTTTTTTAACTGAAGTCTGATACATAAAATATCCCATAACACCAATTGCAATTATTGCAACTATTAGTAATATTGTTACAAGATTTATTTTTATTTCATTTTTCTCCATATTTTCCTCCTTTTATCTTTTGTAATATAAAAAATATATATCACATTTTATTATTTATTACAATATTATTTTACACTTTTTTCATACATCTTTCTAGAAACAGTCATTAATAATATAAATACACAAACTGCCATTATACACACCTTTATCACTTCAGGTATTATATTTCTAATATCAACTATTCCAAATAAATCTTTAAAAAATGTCAAACCTACAACAAAAATTATAGACATTACTCCACACAACACACATCTAAAGATTGAAACTGGCAATTTACTTTGTTCGCTCTTTCTGGTTTTAGTAAGTGTTACAAGTAGTAGTATACCACATAAACCTGTTGATATTACACAAAGAGTAGAATATATATTATCTGGTAGTAACATAACTTTTTTAGTAATTGATATAATTAATATACCAAGTATTATTGAAATTGCTGTTGGTAATGACCTAGATATAACATTTTTCAAGAAATTGCCTTTTATTCTTTCTTTGTTTGGTTCTAATGCTAACACAAATGATGGAATACCTATTGTTACAATACTAATCAATGTTAATTGTATTGGTATAAATGGATATGGTTCATTCATAAATATAAATAATATAGCTAATATACTAGAATATATTGTTTTTACTAAAAATAATGACGCAGAACGTTCTATATTATTTATTGTCCTTCTACCTTCTGCAACCACTTTTGGCATTGACGCAAAATTTGAATCTAACAATATAAGCTGAGAAACATTTTTAGTAGCATCACTACCATTCGCCATTGCTATACTACAATCAGATTCTTTTAAAGCTAAAACATCATTCACACCATCACCTGTCATAGCAACTGTTTTACCATTTTCCTTTAAACATAAAACTAACTCTTTTTTTTGAGTAGGAGTTACTCGTCCAAAAATACTATACCTTATTGCCGCTTCTCTTAACTCTTCCTTTGTTTTTATTGTAGATGCATCAATATATTGATCATAATCTTCTAATCCCACTCTTTTTGCAATATTAGAAACCGTCACCGGATTATCTCCAGAAATAATTTTTATATCTACTCCCTGATTTTTGAAATATTTTAATGTATCTTTAGCCTCTTTTCTAATCTTGTCCACTATAAATACAAAACCTATCACATTTAAATTATTAGGTAAATCTTTATCTGCAAAATCTTCTATTGAATGTGCTACTACTATTATTCTGTACTCTTTTGAATATTTATCAATTATATTTTTATATTCTTCTATTTTATTTTTTAATACAAATTCAGGAGCACCTATTACATAACTTCCCCTATTTGCAAAATGTACACTAGACCATTTTGTTCTAGAAGAAAATGGAACTATCTTATCTGATACATATTTGTCATTTATATCAAAACACTCTCTAATAGCATTTATCGTTCCATTATTATCATTTGAAGCTATAGCTATATTTCCTAATATATTACTTAATTCCTCTTTAGATATATCTATAGAAATAAAATCTTTTACCTCCATTTTTCCTTCTGTTAATGTTCCTGTTTTATCCAAACATAAAGTATCAACTCTTGCTAAAGTTTCTATACAATATAATTCTTGTACTAATACCTTACTTTTTGACAACCTTATAACACTTACTGCAAGTACTGTGCTTGTGAGTAATACTAACCCTTCAGGTATCATACCAATTACTGCTGCAACCGTTTTTACAATAGCCTCTTTATATGTAGTCTCTTGTAATTGCCCTAAAAAAAGTGCTATACCTATTGGAATTATAGCTATACTTAATATTTTTATTATCTTATTTAAAGAACTCATGATTTCTGAATTCACTTTTTTTACATATTTTGCGCCACTAGATATTTGTGATGTATAATTTTCTTCTCCTATATGTTTAACTTTAGCATAACATTTTCCACTTACAATAATACTTCCAGATAATAGTATTTCATCTTTTTGTTTAAAAATCACATCAGACTCTCCTGTAATAAATGATTCATCAACTTCTACTTCTCCCTTAATAATATCACAATCTGTTGGAATCTGATTTCCACTTTCAAATAATAAAACATCATCTAGAACAATCTTATCAATAGATATTTCTATTTCTTTATTATTTCTTATTGCTTTTACCTTTGAACTTGCAAGAACTGCTAATTTATCAATTACTCTTTTTGAATGAATCTCTTGAAATGTACTTATTGCAGTATTTATTATTACTATGAATAGAAATAACATATTTTTATATGACCCAACTGAGAAAATTAAAATTCCTAATATTAAATTAATTAAGTTAAATAATGTAAAAAAGTTATTAGCAAGTATTTGCTTTATACTTTTAGTTGGTACTGATGTATCGTAATTTACAAGATTCTTTTTTATCCTTTCTTCTACTTGTTCATCTGTTAATCCATTTATTATATTTTCTTCATCCATTTTTATTTTCTTCCTTTCAGCTATAAATCACGTATATACATTAAACCTTCATAATTTTAGCTATAAAAAATCCTTCATATAATTCATTTGGACATACACAAACAGTTCCTTTTATTTTCACTGGCAATATCGGTATTCCTTTATCTTCTAATGTAATTGGCACTATCTGTGCATTTGTTCCTTTAAGCACTTTTTCTAAAATATCCTCATTTTCCTGTGCTAAAATCGAACATGTTGAATAAACAAGTTCTCCCCCTTTTTTTAATATTTTTATTGCTTTTTTCAATAAAGCAATTTGAGAAGATACAGATTTTTCTATTAATTTACTAGTAAATTTCTTCTTCAAATTAATATCCTTTATATCTAATGTTCCACTTCCACTACAAGGTGCATCTAGTAATATTTTATCAAATGAGAAAAAATCATCTATAGTTCTCGCATCTTTTTTCATTACATATACACATGTTGCACCTTGTTTGTCTATATTATATTTCAATCTTTCCAATCTAATAGCATTTATCTCACATGCCGTAATATGTGCTTCATTTTTAGACAATGCTGCAATTTGAGTCGTTTTTCCTCCTGGAGCTGCAGCCATATCTAATATATCTATATTAGGTTCTGGCTCTAGAATTATTGGCGGTAACATAGATGATAGACTCTGCATATATATTTCTCCATTTTTGTATATATCTAACTCTTGAATCAATTTTTCATTTGCATTATTTAAAATTAATGCATCTTTATTCCATGTAACATCTTGAAATTCTATGCTTTTTTTTGATAATTCTTCTTTCACTTTATCTATATTACTCTTTATAGTATTAACTCTTAAGCTCACTTTTCTTGTACATTTATATCCATTTATTATTTTATCTGCAATTTCTTGTCCATATTGTTCTATTATCATATTTACTAAAAATTCTGGTAATCTCTGATCCATTTAATATCTCCTTTGTTTTCATGATATTTTATCATAGCATATGGATGTTTGCAATACTCAGATTTTATAGAATTTCCCTATTTTTTAACTTGTTAGTTATCACACCTACCATCCTCAGGTATCCGCGTTTTAACTGCACCTTGTTCATTGCGTTCGAAAAAATTTCTAATATAAGCTAATGAGCCTCTTTCACTCAGGCTAAACCTATTATTTATATATTGAAAAGATTGTGTCGAATGTGACTGGAATAGTTATACAAATTCTTAAACTAAAGTTATAAAGGGTCCTGTTTTCGGGTATTGTTATAACTTTAGTTTTAGAATTTGTTAACGTTATGTAAAGAAACCGAGACACAATATTGGAAATATATAAATAATAGGTTTTCCGTGAACATCCCTCATTAGCTTATAAAAGAAATTCCTTTTTCTCACTTCAATCAAGCAGAGCAGTTAAAACGCGGATACCTGAGGATAGTAGGTGGAGAAAATATAACTATATTATAAAAAATAGGGAAACTCTATTCATACTTTCTATCATTTTACGATTCTATTACATTCTACAACTGTACTATTGGACTCTATATTTTTTAAAACAATGGCATTTGCACCGATTTTTACATTATCTCCAATCTTAATTGGTCCTAAAACTCTTGCACCAGAACCAACCATTACATTATTCCCTATATCTGGATGTCTTTTATACTTATCTTTTCCTGTACCTCCTAGAGTCACATCATGATATATTGTACAATCATCTCCTATTGTTGCAGTCTCTCCAATTACAATTCCCATACCATGATCTATAAATAACCTTCTCCCTATTTTTGCTCCTGGATGTATTTCTATTCCTGTTAAAAATCTCCCTAGTTGAGAAATTATCCTTGCTCCAAAAAACATTCTGTGCTTATATAAAAAATGTGATAATCTATAAAAAACAAGTATATGAAATCCCGGATAAAGCAATATTACTTCTATTAGCCTTTTGGCAGCAGGATCTTTATACTTTATATTTTTTGCATCTTCATACAAACTCTTTATTCCATTCATATTTTAATCACCTAGTATAATTTTATGTTATTTTTTCAGGTTTAGTTCATAAGTTAAAATTTTACATATAAAAATGATGAGCCTTGTTTATTTACAAATTGCTCACCATTTTCATTAATTATATTTCTTATATTTTATAATACAGTAATATTATATTATTTCATAGCTTCTTCTACTGCAACAGCTACTGCAACTGATGCTCCAACCATTGGGTTATTACCCATTCCAATTAATCCCATCATCTCAACATGAGCTGGTACTGAAGAACTTCCTGCAAATTGTGCATCTGAATGCATTCTTCCCATTGTATCTGTCATACCATATGATGCAGGTCCTGCAGCCATATTATCTGGATGTAATGTTCTTCCTGTTCCACCACCAGATGCAACTGAGAAGTATTTTTTACCTTCTGCAAGTCTTTCTTTTTTGTATGTTCCTGCTACTGGATGTTGGAATCTTGTTGGATTTGTTGAGTTACCTGTGATAGATACATCAACATCTTCCATCCACATAATTGCTACACCTTCTCTAACATCATTTGCTCCATAACATCTAACTTTTGCTCTTTCTCCATCAGAATAAGGTATTTCTTTAACGATATTTACTTTTCCTGTGAAAAAGTCAAAATCTGTTTGTACATATGTAAATCCATTAATTCTTGAAATTACTTGTGCTGCATCTTTTCCTAAACCATTTAATATAACTCTTAATGGTTCTTTTCTTACTTTATTTGCAGATTTTGCAATTCCTATTGCACCTTCTGCTGCTGCAAAACTTTCATGTCCAGCTAAAAATGCAAAACATTTTGTATCTTCTGATAAAAGCATAGAAGCTAAATTTCCATGTCCTAATCCAACTTTTCTGTCATCTGCAACTGAACCTGGTATACAAAATGCTTGTAATCCTTCTCCAATTGCTTTTGCAGCTTCTGCTGCTTTTGTACATCCTTTTTTTATTGCTATAGCTGCACCTAAAGTATATGCCCATGCAGCATTTTCAAAACAAATTGGTTGAACTCCTTTTACTATTTCATATGGATTAAATCCTTTTTCTTTACATATTTCTAAAGCATCTTCAAAATCCTTAATTCCGTATTTTTCCATTACTGGTTTTATTTGATCTATTCTTCTTTCATAACTTTCAAATGTTACTGCCATTATTCTTACCTCCTATATTTTTTTATTTCATAAAAATCTAATTTATCTTATGCTTCTCTTGGATCAATTTTCTTTACAGCTTCATCAAATCTACCATATGTACCAGAAGCTTTTTCAATAGCTTCCATTGGGTCTATTCCTTTTTTAATATTATCCATCATTTTTCCTAAATGAACATATTTATATCCTATAATTTGATCATCTTTATCTAATCCTATTTCAACTATATATCCTTCAGCAAGATTTAAATATCTTGGACCTTTTAATGAACTTGAATATATTGTTCCAACTTGACTTGTATGACCTTTACCTAAATCTTCAAGTCCTGCTCCTACAGGAAGTCCTCCTTCTGAAAAAGCTGTTTGAGTTCTACCATATACTATTTGTAAGAATAATTCTCTCATAGCTGTATTTATAGCATCACATACTAAGTCTGTATTTAATGCTTCTAATATTGTCTTACCTACTAATATTTCACCTGCCATAGCTGCTGAATGTGTCATTCCTGAACATCCAATTGTTTCAACTAAAGCTTCTTGTATAATTCCTTCTTTTACATTTAATGTTAATTTACATGCTCCTTGTTGTGGTGCACACCATCCTATACCATGTGTTAATCCAGATATATCCTTTATATCTTTTGCTTTTACCCATTTACCTTCTTCTGGTATTGGTGCTGGTCCATGATCCACTCCTTTTGCAACATGGCACATTCCTTCTAATTCTTTTGAATATAACATATTAATTACTCCTTCCTATTTTTATATTTCATTATTTTATTTTATACTGTTTTTTATAACAATATTAATAACTATTTCTTTTCCTTCTTTGGACATTTTTTCTAGATTGATTCATTGGTTTTACAGGCTTTTGATTTTTGTTTTGTTTATTTCTTGTTTTCATATTAGATTGTTCTCTACTTTTTTTCAGCATTTCTTCTAAGTCATTTTCTTTTTTCTTTTTCTTATTTGTAACCATTGGTGATTGAAGAATAAAATTCTTTGTCAGTGTTTGCTCTTCTATTTCTTCATCAAGTGGTGATAATATATCTGTATGAAGAATATCTACATTTTTTTCTCTTTCTTTATCATCATCTTCATCATGTCTTATTATTTGTATATTCTCATTAGTTTTTTTCTTCTTTTCTACCACCTCAGGTAATTCTAATCTACTTTTAGCCTGAATATATCGTTTTGATTTTTTAGACATTTTCTTTATTTGTCTTGTATCTGGTAATGTAAATTCCTTAATCTTTGTTGGATCTATTTCTTTATGATCTTGGGATTTTGTATTATATTCTATTTTATTTTGTATTGGTCTGTCATAAATTGATTCTGTATATACATTTCTTGTTGGTAATTCTAATTCCTTCTCATTTAAATATTCTTCAATCATTTTTCTTTCTTTACGATTTAGCATTTCTAATTGTAAATCTAAATATTCATACTTCCATATTAAATGTCTCTCATAATTAGAATATTTTGAATATAATAAATCTTCATATCCAAATTCTGCTTTAAATTTAAAATTCTCTATACTTATTGTTATATTAGACCATACTTTTTCATTACCCATTATATATTCTTTTCTTAATTCTTTAATTGTAGCATATAACCTATCTGCCAATTTCATATATGCATCTTCATCAACATTAAACTTTCCTGGAACTTCATATGCATTTACTGGATTCTTTTTAATTATTCCTTTTGGAAAATAATAGAAAAACATTTCTCCTGTTTGTAAATTATTTATCTGTTCAATCACAGATGCATATAAATATAATCTATCCCATTTCTCAGGAATCATATTAAAAATTTGATTTTGGATTTTGCTATATATGTTTCTTATCCTTGGTGTGTTTAACATATTATTGCCTCCTAAACTATATATACTTCTACTTTTCTATTATTGATTCTCCTGTCATTTCTTCTGGTTTTTCTAAATCCAATATATCTAACATTGTTGGAGCTAAATCAGCTAATCTTCCAATTTTCAATTTTACATTTTCCATTCCTACTAATATGCATGGTACTGGATTAGTTGTATGAGCTGTATGTGGTTCTCCTGTTGCATAATCTATCATTTGTTCTGCATTTCCATGATCTGCTGTTATTAATAAAACTCCGTCTTGTTTTTTTACTGCTTCCACTACTCTTCCAACACATTCATCTATTGTTTCTACTGCTTTTTTAGCAGCTTCTAAAACTCCAGTATGCCCCACCATATCAGGATTTGCATAATTTAATATTATACAATCATATTTATTTGAATCTATGGCCTCTATAACTTTATCTGTTACTTCATATGCACTCATTTCGGGTTGCATATCATATGTTTTAACTTTTGGAGATGGTACTAATATTCTATCCTCTCCTGGATATTGTTTTTCCTCTCCTCCATTAAAGAAAAATGTAACATGTGCATATTTTTCTGTTTCAGCTATACGCAATTGTGTTAAACCATTATTACTAATATACTCACCAAATGTATTTTTTAATGTTGTAGGTTTAAAAGCTATATTTACATTTGGCATTGTTTCATCATATTTTGTGAAACATACATAATATAAATTCATCTTCTTTGTTTCAAATTCTTTAAAATCTTTATCTACTAATGTTCTTGTAATTTCTCTTGCTCTATCTGGTCTAAAATTAAAGAATACTACAGAATCATTATTTTCTATTGTTGCTATTGGTTTTTCCCCATTACATATTAATGTAGGCTCTACAAATTCATCAAATACTTCTTTTTGATAAGAAGATTCAATTGCTGAAATTGCTGATGTTTTCTTTATTCCTTCTCCATTAACTATAGCATCATAACATTTTTTTATTCTTTCCCAACGTTTGTCTCTATCCATTGCATAAAATCTTCCTGTTATACTTGCTATTTTCCCAACACCCTTTTCTTTCATTTTTTCTTCAAGTTTCATTATATAATTTTCTGCAGATGCTGGTGGTGTATCTCTTCCATCTAAGAAACAATGTACATATACATCTTCAAAATCTTTTCTTTTAGCAAGTTCTAAAATAGCATATAAATGTCTTATATGACTATGAACTCCACCATCAGATAATAATCCCATAATGTGTAATTTACTATTATGTTTTTTACAATTTTCTATTGCTTCAACTAATTCTTTATTACTAAAAAAATCGCCATCTTCTATAGATTTAGTTATTCTAGTTAACTCTTGATATACAATTCTTCCAGCTCCTATGTTTGTATGACCCACTTCTGAATTTCCCATTTGCCCATCTGGTAAACCAACATCCATTCCACTTGTATGAATTTCTGTTACAGGACATGTTTTCATTAGTTCATCTAAATTTGGTGTATTTGCTAATTTTACTGCATTTCCATTTTCCTCAGGATTTATCCCAAATCCATCTAATATCATTAGCATTGTTAATTTATTTTTCATTATTATTCTCCTATCTATTATAATTAACTATTTTTGCAAATTCTTCTGATTTAAGGCTTGCACCACCTACTAATCCTCCATCTATATCTGATGTAGTAAATAATTCTTTTGCATTTGAAGATTTAACACTTCCTCCATATTGAATTATAACCTCTTCTGCGACATCTTTTCCATATATTTTTTCTATTTCAGCTCTAATCCATTTTATACTATTATTAGCATCTTCTGATGTTGCAGTCTTTCCTGTTCCAATGGCCCATATTGGTTCATATGCTATTATAGTATTTTTTACTTGTTCATTTGTTAATCCCTCTAATGCAAGTCTTACTTGGTTTATAATTACATTTTCTGCTTCACCATTTTCCCTTTGAGAAAGTGATTCTCCAACACATACAATTGGTTTTAATCCATTTGCAAATGCTGCCTTAAGTTTTTTATTTACAGTTTCATCTGTTTCAGCAAAATATTGTCTTCTTTCAGAATGCCCTATTATTACATATTCTACATTTATTGCTTTTAACATTTTTGCAGATACTTCACCTGTATAGGCTCCACTTTCTTCAAAATGCATATTTTGTGCACCAATTTTTATATTTGTATTTTGTGCTGTTAAAAGCGCATAAAACAAATCTGTATATGGAACACATAAAATAACTTCATTTTGTGTATCTTTTACAAGTGGTTCTAATTCTTGTATAAATGATATTGTTTCATTTGGTAACATATTCATTTTCCAATTTCCTGCTATTACTTTTTTTCTCAATTTACATCATATCCTTTCTTTAGAAATTTTATGTACTTTTTATTTTATTTTGTAAAATATCTACAATTTTATCCACTACTCTATCAGAATAATCATTTTCAATTACATAATCAAATTGTTCTATAATATTTGGATTAGTTTTTACTTTTTCTAATTGATCTTTTATTTCTAGTATTCTTTTTTGCTCTGTTTCTTTAGGTAAATTTCTTTTTCTCAACTGATCTATTGCTATTTCTATATCAATAGGGAGCAAATATATTGAGATAACATCTTTTGCTGCAACCTTAAATAAATTTATTGTAGTATAATGAAGTTCAGTTATGCTATTAACAGTAGATATTAAATCTTTTGTATAATAAGCATAGTTTTCACCCAAGAAATTAAATGTAACCGATATTTCTTTTGTTTGTTTCATTCTATTATATTCATCTATTGTAATGAAATACTTATCTTTTCCGTCTATTTCTCCACTTCTTTTTGGTCTTGTTGTTACAACAATTAGATTCTTCAAACCAAGCTTTTCTATAATTTTTCCTTTTAAATATGATTTTCCTACTCCTGTAACACCTGATAATGTTATTATCATTATTTATTCCCGCCATTTCTTTTTATTACTATACTATTTAAATTCTTTTACTTCTTTTTTACTCTTTCCATGATATATTTCTCTTACTTTTTCAAAAATATTTTCATACCTATCATCTTTTGGGAATTTAGTTTTTCCTGTTCTTATAAGTTCAAAAGCTTCCTCCATAGGTATATAACATATTTCTTCCACTTCGTCTTTTTGGATTTTTACATTATCTTTATTTCTTTTTAAACAGAAAAATTTGATAAAAAAGTTTCTTTTACTTGTACCTTTGTTTTCAAACTTTAAATCTAATTCCTCTAATGGAATTACATTCATACTTTCTTCTAACGGAATTCCCAATTCTTCTCTTAATTCTCTTATCATAGCTTGAGTACTTACTTCATTTCCATCAACATGACCTGAACATAAATCTAATTTTCCAGGTGTTAATCCCTTATTTGCTCTTTTCTCAATAAGTATTTTTCCCTCTTTATTTATTATAAAACATGATACACCTTTTAACCATTCATTATCTTCTAGACTAAGTTCTGCCTTAGTAGGAACTACTCTTTTTAATTCTTTTTTTTCATCAAATACTTTATACCCTGTTATTTCCTTCATTTCTATTCCTTCACATATATTATAAACTTTTTATTCTTATTCATATGTGCACTTTAATGAATAGGAAAATACGAATTTTCCTATTCATCTTTTTTCTATTTATCCATTAAACATTCAATTCCTGGTAATTTTTTACCTTCTAAGAATTCTAAAGAAGCTCCTCCACCAGTAGACATATGTGTCATTTTATCTGATAACCCTATTTTCTCTACTGCAGCTGCAGAATCTCCTCCACCAATTATTGTTACTGCATCATCTAATGTAGCTAATTTATTAGCTATTGCATTTGTTCCTATTGCAAATTGATCAAATTCAAATAATCCAACAGGTCCATTCCATATTACAGTTTTTGCTGTATCTAATTCCTTTTCATACATTTCAATTGTTTTTGGTCCTATATCGAAACCTTCCCAGCCATCTGGTATTTCTTTATAATCAACTATTTTACTTTCAGTATCTTTATCAAATTCTTTACCTACTTTTGTATCTACTGGTAGCATTAATTTAACGCCCTTAGCTTTAGCTTTTTCCATTAATGATGTGGCTAAATCTAATTTATCTAATTCACATATTGAATTTCCTACATCATATCCCATAGCTTTAAAAAATGTATAAGCCATTCCTCCACCAATCATTAATGTATCTACTTTTTCTAATAAACTATCTATTACTCCAATTTTGTCTGATACTTTTTTACCACCTAATATTGAAACAAATG
>CALXJL010000004.1 GCA_944388615.1 uncultured Clostridia bacterium | reverse complement strand
GATATGCCCGTCATACAAATATCAGGTTAGAAATCAAATTTCTAACCTGTATTTTTTTGCATAATTTCAAGAAAATCTTCATTTGTACCTTTATAATTAGCATCATTATTTCGATTAAAATATTTAATCATTTTTATAAATCATTGTTTCCATTAAAGTTTAATTTTTTATATCAAATCTATATATTGCAATTAGTGCAGCTATTAATTCAATTATTGTTGCAATAAGTCCCGTAATTGCTAATACTCTAATATTATATACTATAAAAAGGGTACAAGAAATAACTTCAGTACATCTAATCAACTTTAAATTACCATACCATACAGCAATACTATAAAGAACAACTGCAAACATAGGTAATAAACTTATTATTCCTATATATGTTATTAACGAAAATATTATCATTAAAATAACTATTATTATTAAACAATAAATAGGCACTTTTTTATTATATTTATTAAAATATTTTAATAATAATTTTTTTTCATTTCTTTGAAAACTTAACATCAAAATAATTAATGCTAATATAACTATAATCTGTGCAATTATAAAATTTATTGTCATATGTTTTCCTCATCTCTTATATTTATTATTTTTCTTAAGCATTTTTTATATGTAAATACTGAAAAGTGGTCTGGAAATTAAATAAAATTCCGTAGTCTGATATTACTTGAATAGAATTTACTTTTTCACTTCTCTCAATTTTGATATACTAAAATTCACAAAATGATCTACTAGATTTTTTACAATGAATATGGTATAAGTATAATAAATTTATATTGAAGATGATAGTGTGAAAAATAAAACGATCATTATAACTAGTGGAGCAAATGAATTAGTAAAACAATCTATAAAAAAAGGATCAACAGAGATCTTGAAAATAGGAATTATTGGTGTATGGATATCTTTTTTATTATATTGTATTTTACAAAAATATATGTCAAAAAGAAGAATTCATGAAATGGATATATGAAAAACAGTGTCTTGTGAAACTGTTTTTTAGAAATTTTTTTAATTTATATAGTAACATCCATAAAGTTTAAATTTTTCTTTTTTGCATTTTATAACAGAAAAATGCCATTACTTTATCTGGTATTATTTTAGCTAATATTCTTGTAGCCTTTATTTTTATTCCTGGGATAATAATTTTTTTTCCTTCTAACATTCTATCTACCGCATATTTAGCAGCATACTCGCTTGAAAATCCTTTGATTGCAAATTTTACATTTGCTACATTATTAAAATTAGTATTTACCGGACCTGGACAAAATAAATGTATGGATACATTTGATTTTTTTCTTCTTATTTCTTCTGATATAGCTTGAGAAAATCTAACAATATACGCTTTTGTTGAATAATACGTTGCCATTAATGGACCTGGCATGAATCCTGCAATTGATGCCACATTTAATATCTTCCCTTTATCTTTTTTTACAAAATCTTGTAAAAATAATTTTGTTAATATGTGTACTGCTTTTATATTTGTATCTATCATACTTAATTCTGTTTCTAAGTCTGTTTCCACAAATTCTCCACATAAACCAAAACCAGCATTATTTATCAAAATATCTATTTCATTATATCTTTTTACGACTTCATTATAAACTTTTTCACATTCATCTTTATTAGATAAGTCTGCAATAATTATATCAGTTTGTGTTTTTAATTCTTTGCAAAGATCCAATAATTTTTCTTTATTTCTAGCAACCAAAATTAAATCATAACCTTTATGTGATAAGTATCTAGCCATATCTCTCCCAATTCCAGAAGATGCACCTGTAATTAATACTCTCATTTTATCTCTCCTTTTTCACAGTATATCCTAAAAATAGCATATTATTAAAGGACATGCAATACTTCCAAAGTATTTAACATGTCCTATTTTCATTTATGAAATCTGTTTTTGTATTTCTTCTAAAGCTCTAGCTAATTGATCTGGACAGGATGTACCTTTTGTTCCACATGGAATCCCTTTTAATTTGTTTATTACATCTTCAATTTTATTTCCTTCAACCATACGAGATAATCCTACTGTATTTCCTGCACACCCTCCTATTATTTTTACATGTTTTATAACTCCATTTTCAATGTCTATAATCATTTCTCTAGAGCAAACTCCACTTGGTTTGTAAGTATATTGCATTATATTACCCCCATTTTACATATATTATTCCATATTAAGTATATAAACTCTTTGAAGAAATTCCAACTTATTTTTTCTATTTCTATATTATTATTATCTGTACCAGAAATACTATTACTTGAACTTACTCCAAAAGGAGGTGTGATTCCAATTGTAGGTGCTTCTGCTGTATCTGGTTCTTTCTGAGTAAGTGATAGAACTGGATCAGTCTCTGCAGTTTTATCTGAATTGCAATTTGCTGGTGTTGTACTAATTCTTTTTCCTTCTGGTGTTGTAGTATACATTCTTCTTCCTTCTGTATTACTATAGCTTGCTATTTCAACCCAATTCTCATATCTTCCTTCATCATTTACAGATAATAACTTTGTTAGAGTTAGTTCCACTGGTGAGTTGTTTGTTATTTGAGTTTGTACAACACTTTTAGTTCCTGTTTTTATATAATCTGCACATTCTACACTATTTAAATCGACTATACTCCAACCAGAATTTTCTTCTTGTGAAAATTGTAATCCTGGATCAAGATAATCATATATTGTATATGAACTATTTTCTGCAATACCAGTAGTATCTTGATTTACTGTTATTTTATATGTTACTTTTAATGTAGCACCATGTCTAAGCTCATCATCTAAAGTAATTAATATTTGTCCCAAACCTGGCGTACTTGATGTATCAAGAACATAACTATCACCTAATGCTCCAGATGATTCTGGTGTCCAATCAACTATTTTTGAACCATCTGATAAATTTACTTGAACATGACTAATTTCTTTTTTTACTTCTACTATATTTTGAGGTCTTTCTTCTAATACCAAGTCTATTCCATTTATTGTTGTAATATAATCATCTATTTCTATAACTGCTTTTGCTGTCATACAAGTATTTTGTGCAATGTCGTTTACAACATTTACATCAGACTCTGTTCCATCAAAAACATTTCTTAATTTGTTTCCGCAAATCGTAGCCTATTGTACTTGTATAACTATTTACATCGCTTCTTCTATCAACATCATCTTCTGCTATACTTGCATTAGCTCTAGAGTATGTAATTGCTGTTCCTATATTTCCCCATGTAGTTCCATCTTCAGTTAAATCATCTCTATTGTTCACAAAATCTCTATTTCCTGATACGTATTGAGATATTACTTTTCCAAACAATTCTCCTTGATGTAACTCTGGTGTATAGTACCAATCAGTTCCAGCAAGTGTACCCATAATAAAATCAAAATATTGACTTATAGCATTTGCATTACCTACTAAAATACTAAACATATTGATCCCAGCATTTTTTGCATTCTGATAAGCTTCTGTCGCTTTTGCTGGCCATTCTGCTGCCACCCCATCTCCGATAACAATAATATATTTTTTACTGTTTTCTCTTCCTTCACTAAATAACCATTCTCTAGCACTATCAATACCTATATGATTATAATTAGGTCCTCCTGCTATTAAATTGTTTAAAGCACCATCCATTGCATTTCTATAATCATTTTCGTTCGATAATCCTATCTCTTTATTGACATAATAAGGTAAATGCTCGAGCCTCGCTGTACCACTGAAAGTTGCAAAACCTACTCTCGCATTATCTCCATATACTTTAAAGATTTCATCAGAAATCTTTAAAAAAGTTTCTCTTAACGCTGCTTGATGCCATTGCATACTTCCTGAACAATCTAAAAGTAAATAAATATCTACTTTCTCTCCTTCTTCAACTTCTGGTGGTTGCAGATCATCTATTTCTTCACTTTGATCGGTATTTCCACCTCCAGTTGTAATAACAGTTGTTGCTCCTTCATCCTTTTTACTTTGATAATCTTGTCCATTATATTTAGGGTTTATTTTTAACTGCTCCTCTGTTCCATAAGTAAACTGAACCGTATACTTTTTATTTGTTGTACTTATTGTACCGTCATCATTTAACACTACTGATGCTGTATCTACCCCTTGTATTTCATAATTTCCATCCTTATCTGAATATACTGCATCAATTAGTTGTCCACTCTCATCACTTAATTGCACTTCATAACCATTTTCATCAAACAGTTCAACTTTAACTCCTTTTATATTATTTGAATTAGCATCATCAATATATTCTCTCACATTTCCTTTAATTGTACATTCTCCACTACCAACAACTCCTATAGATTTTGTTGTATCTCCCATAATTTCTCCTGATGGTACTATTGTTGTACCTTCTGAAGCACCTTGTGAATCAGTAACAGATATATTAATAGCTTGTACTTCTCCTTCAATTTTATCGCTTATAACACCATCATCTATAATACTAAATTCAACTGGATCATTATTAGGTTCATTTTGATCTGTTATACCATAAGTTGCTAAAACAGCATTTTTAACATCTTCAACATAATTATTAGGATCGATCTCTATTATTGGATTAGCATAAGCATCATATGCTTCATGTACAGCATCCTTTTTAGATTGTTCTAAATCGTTCATCATTGCTATTATAAAATTAAATTTACCTGATCTACTTTCTTTTAAACTCTCACTTGAATACTCTCCTCGTATATCATTATTAATTATTGCAACATATCTCAAAAATGCTCTTTCTTGTTGCAGTCCTGAAGATAATAGACTATTAACAGCATTTTCTATATTTGCCTTAAAAGGCTTTCCATTTGTTGATTCACTTGTATAATATACATTCTTTCTTTCATATGAGCTATTATTTTTTCCTGCTATTTTTCCTTCATTTACTATTCTACCTCTAACATATGGTTCTAATGCTCCATTTATTTCATTTATCTTTCCTTCTTCTCCCTCAGGATATGCATATATTATATCTATATTACCATTTACTTGACTCTTACTAGAATTACTAGTGGAAACCTTATAAATATTTGTTACTGTGTTATTTTTTACTTTTATCTTATATTTAGAATACTTATTACTAGTTTCTATTGCGTATTTTCCATTTTCATCTGTAGTTGCTACTGCTTCGGAAATCTCATTTCCATCCTCATCACAAAGAACTACTGTTAATCCTGAGATTTTCATCTCGTCTTCACCAACTAAACCATCTTGATTTTCATCTTTCCAAACACAACCCTCTATTTTTGTTACAGTAGTTGCAAATGAATTCATTTTAACCATAATAATATATAATATAATAATTGTAATTATTATACCTACATATTTTAATATGTAATTAAATTTATTTTTTCTTATATCTCTCATAATTATCACCTTTATGTAATAAGAATCTTGATAATATTTTGTGCATATTTACAAGATTCTTATTTATCATATATTTTGTTATTCAACAGGAACTATAAGCTCTGGATAATCTGATCCGAATATATTTATTAAATAGTCTACTATTGTATCTGCACTATTTGATATCATCCTAACTTTATTTGATGAACTTTCAACTTTTTTTATTTCGTTTAATATTTTCTCTAATGCCATATAATTTGAATCACTTGTTCCTACTTTATCAACTGACTTACTTAATATATTATCTATTGTTGAATTTATTTGTGTTGTATTAGAATTAGATGTATAGAAAGTCAAATCTTCTACATCAATTCGTACATCATCATTTTCTATTTTTCCTATGTTAACATATAAATCGTTATCATTAAATATCCTTATTAGATATCTTACAATTTGTACTTTTGAAGAGTCTATTATTTCTACCTTTCCTGATAATTCCGATGTTCCTACAATATCTTCGAAAATATATCTTAAGCTATCATAATTAGACTTTAAGTAATTATAATTAGAGTCATCTGGTACTAATTTATTTTCTGCTGCTGTTAATATATTTTTAACTTTCTCATTTATTGTATTTGAATTTGCAGTAGATGTATATATTAGTTCTTTAACCTCACCCTCTACCTTATCATCATTTATCTTGTCTATCATATCATATATTTCATCACTAGTACTAGTTCCAAATATATTTATTAAATAATCGACTATTTTACCTGTATAATCTGCTATCTTAGAAACCTTTTTTGAAGATGTTGATAACTTAGTGATTTCATCTAATAATTTCTTTAATTCTATGTAATTTGAATCACTCACTCCTACTTTGATTTTTGCTTTACTTAATATTTTAGTTATTGTTGAATTAATTGTTGTTCTACTTGAATTAGATGTATATTCCACTAGATTTTCTACATCGTCTTTTACATCATTATTTATTGACCATATATTAGCATATAATTCATCATAGCTAAATATCCTTATTAAATATCTTACAATTTCTGTCCTTTTACTTTTAATTATTGAAATCTTTCTAGATGGTGTTGATTCAGTCATAATATCATAAAAAATTTCTTCTAAATCAGTATAATAAGGAGTAGTAATATTAGAACCTCCAACTTGATTTTTTGCAACTGATAATATATCTTCAAGTTTCTCATTTATTGTAGATTCACTTGTACTTGAAGTATACTCTATTAGTTCTTTAACATCTTCCTCTACGTCATCATTATTTATCTTTTCTATCATATTATATATATCTTCATCAGTACTACTTACAAATATATTAATTAAGCTGTCTATAATCTCTTCTGCTTTTTCCTCTATTTTATCTATTTTCTTTGCTATAGTCGTTTGACTTGTAATTTCCTTTAATAAAGATTTAAGTTCTTTATAATATGTATCACTTGTTTCCACTCTATCGCTTGCAGCAGCTAGAATATTCGTAATTGTTGTGCTTATAGTACTTGAACTTGTACTAGTTGTATAATTGACCAATCTAGTTACATCTTTTCTTACATCAGCATTATTTATTTCATCTATCATATCTTGAATATCATCACTATTTTTTTCACCAAATATATCTTTTAAATATTCTACTATATCATCTTCATAAGAAGTTATTTTACTTATCATTTTTGATACTGTTTTTTGAACTAATATTTCATCTAGCAAATCTTCCAATTTAATATAATCAGAATCACTTGTTCCTACTTCATCACTTGCCAAATCTAATATATCTTCAATAGTATTTGATATTTTAGTCTTGTTTGAGCTAGATGTGTAGTTTACTAATGTTTTTACAGCTGTTCTTACTTCTTTAACCTTTATTTTCGCTATTTCATCATATATATCATCTTCATCATCTTCAATTGTTCCAAATATATCCTGTAGATATCTCACTATTTCATATTGGTAATCTTCAATCGCATCAACCATATCTTCAGCTGATGATTCGCGTTTAATTTTATTAAATATTGAATCTAATTTACTATAGTACGAATCACTTGTTCCTACTTCCTTCAATATTTCGTCCATGCTTTCTTTAAATTTACTTGTATTTGTATCTGCTGTATAATTAATTAATTTAGACATAGATGACCTTACTGTATTATTATCTATATTATCTATCTCATCTTCTATATCAACCTCATCTTCAATTGTTCCAAATATATCTTGTAAATATTCTACTATTTCATATTTATTAGCGTCTATTTCTGAAATCATATCTTCTACTGAGTAATCTAGTATATCATTTAGCATGTTTCTTAATTCTATATATTCCGCATAAGTATCTGTTTCATCATAATTATCTCCTGCTATTTTTAATATATTAGTTATTGTTGTATTTATTGTACTTTCTGTTGTATTTGTTGTATAACCAACTAAGTTTTTAACATATGTTCTTACTGTGCTATTATCTATTTTTGCGATTTCATCATAGATATCATCATCTTCAGATGTAGAACCAAATATAGATTGTAAATGTTTCACTATATTATTTTTATAATACTCAATTTTAGCAACCATTTCTTTAACTGTTGATTGACTCGAAATTGTGCTAAATTTAGTCTCTAGGTCGATATAATCAGAATCGCTTGTTCCTACTTCATCTTCTGCCAACTCTAATATTGTATTCATAGTATCAATTATATCATCTTCAGTGTCACTTTCTGTATACTCTATTAAAGTTGTTACTTCATCTTTTATATCGTCATTATCTATTTTATTAATCTCATCATCTATATCTCCCGTATTTGCCATACCTGTAGGTTTAATATACAAGCATGTCCTAAATCCTATATCACCAGTATTGACATTATTATCTGTAGCTTGGCTTCTAGATGCCATAGGTTTAACATTTCCTAAATCTGCATATGAACCTCCTCTAGTAACTATATTACCATTTTGTTTTTCCTGAGTAATCTCTGCTAAATTTCCTGCTAATCCCCAAAGACCATTGATTTTTTTTGCCTTGATGTATCCGTTATAATTACTACCTCCACTTGTATATTTTCCTATTTCAGTACTATTATCAATTATATATAAATTATTGGCAGTATAATCAGAACTTTCAGCTGTTTTTCCACAACTTAATAGATAAAGCATTGCTGCATCCCATTCAGCTCCATATGTTAAATGACTTATTACTCCATAATCATCATTACCTTCATATACTCCACTCGCAATTGAAACTGCATTATCATAAGTTAAATTTAGCATTTCATCTGTATACGTAATTCCAGCCTTCTTATTGCTATCTTCAACCTTTCTGTAATAATCACCTATATTTACATACCAGTCACCATTTTCATTTTTCTTCATACCTCTTTGTCTGTTATATAAATTAGCATTATCATCATATCCCAACTCTGCTTCACTCATATAGAATCCACCATATTCAGCTATACTTTGTATTAATTCATCTGGTAATTCTTCTGTTAAATTATCAAATTCGCTCATATCATATGATGAATCAGCATAATAACTCTGATATTTTTCTTTTAAATCTTCTTTAACCTGTTCTAAATCTTCTTCTACTGGGATCCAAACATATACTAAATTTTCATTATTATTATCAACTATAGCTATACCATTATTCTCATCCATACCATTACTTACATATTTACCATTATAATATCTAAATCCTTTTGGAATAGGTACAACATTGCTATAATTTGCAATTACATCTGTTATAATAACTTCATCTACATATTCTTCCCATTCATCTTTTACTATTACTTTTGATTCTATACTATTTAGATTCTTGATATTATTCTGCTTTCCATCCAAATAATATGTTTGCAATTCTTCTCTTGCATCACTTACTGTGATTAATTCATCATCGTCTAATTTTTCTCTATTTTGATCTATATCAGGTGCATGTTCTTCTGGCTCAACAACAGTATTAGTCGTATTACTTTCATCTTCATACTCCACTGTTATACCACCTGAAACTTTTGTATTATCCACTGTTACTGAAGTTGTTTCATCTCCTCCAACTATTGTTGTAGTTCCATCAGTTTCATCTGTTGTAGTTTCATCCGTTGTGGTCTCATCTGTTGTAGTTTCGTCTGTTGTAGTCTCATCCGTTGTGGTCTCATCCGTTGTAGTCTCGTCTGTTGTAATTGTTGTAGAATCAGTTGTTGCCAATTCATATGCTTTATCTGTTAATTGTAATCCAAACTCATTATCTAAAATATCTCTATAATGCAAGAATGTTACTAATTCATCATATCCTAACAAAGTAGCTTCTACAACTTCATCATTATCATATATTTCTTCTACTTCTTCTTTCTTTTGTGCATATTCTTCTTCGCTTATATTAACATTTATAATATTTTCTTTGTTCTCTGTAATTCCTATATAGAATCCGCCATAATTCTGCATACTACTAATAGTTTCAGCAGAACTACTTTTTATTCCTAGATCACCATAATATTTTTTTACTTCTTCCTCATATGGTGTAGGATCTATGTTTTCATCATAAGGAACCCATAAATATTTATTTCCTTGTTCATCTTTTATTATGATAGTATCATCATCTATTTCCTTTTCACATGAAAATCCTGTTGGTATTGGAATAGTATCATTTTTAACTTCTGCTACAGCTTCTTTTGACCAACCATTATCATAATAATTGTCTGAAAATTTTTCTCCAATTAATTTAAACTCATTTGCATTATTATTAATTACTAATAATGTTACACCAATAATTGCTATTATAAGTAATACCGCAATTACAGATATAATCACTTTCTTTTCTCTATTCATAATAACCTCCTACAAATTACAATACATCAAATATATTATATCAATAAAAGAGAAAAAAAGCAAGTTTTAGCATTAAATGTAACCAAAATGTCATATATTGTAAAAATTTTTATCTATACACATCTGAGCTCTAGACCTAGTCTTTTCATCTGATTTTAATGAATTTTCTATAAACTCTGGATGTGCAACTAGAAACTCTCTCATTGTACCATCTGGATTTTTTATAAACTTATTTAACATCTCAAATTGTTTATTACCTATTATCCCTAAATCTAATGCTTTAGCAAATAAGCTAGAATCCACTTTAGCAATTGATAAAGACTTCACACCATTTTCCTTTAACACATCTGCGCCTCCCTGCATTCTATCTATCACAGATAAACTCCACTTAATATTTGAACCTAATTTTTGTATAGAAGGAATCCATCTATTAACATAGCTAGAGGCTACTGTTATGATATCTGCTACATGTAATACATTTTTATTTTTTAATTTATCTATTTTTTTTGTATTTGAAAAATCATAATTACTTTCATATATATTTGAATCTTTGTAAATTGTAAGATGTGGTTTTTTCAATAAATATGCTATTAAATTAGAGAAAAACCAATCTCTACGTTCTCCTCCAGAAACATAATCAATTTCTTCAATATTAATATTATCTTTTATACATTGTAACATTTCATTTATTGAGTCTTTATAAATTTTGTTATTATTATATTGATTTAGTACCTTGTCAAATACATTCTTTGGTAGTTCATTTTTATTAGATAATTCCTTATTAATAAACTCTAATAATTCCTCAGCTTCTTTTTCACTTCCATAAACATATTGTGCATTAATAAAATATGGTCCTATTTTTCCTGATGTATACCAAAATGGTTTATTTTCCTCACAGAACTTTACTGCTTTTGTTTCAAATAAATATGAAATAACATTTGATTTTTCCATACCTTTACCTCCTTTTATTATTTAGGATTGTAGCATACACAAAAATATACTTCAACATTTTTCGTCATAAATTGTTATAAAATAATTGAAATGTAATACTCCTTCTGATACAATCATATAAATTAAATTTAAGGAGGTTCTTATGACTATACTATTAAAAAACGGCTTAGTTGTAGACTATAAAAATAATATAAGTGATAAATTAGATATACTTATTGAAAATGATATAATCTCTAAAATCTCTAAAGAGATCACTGATTATGCAGACAAAATAATTGATTGTACTAATTTAATAATAATTCCTGGAATGATAGATATTCATTGCCATTTAAGAGAACCTGGTTTTGAATATAAAGAAACTATTGAAACAGGAGCACATAGCGCCATTAGTGGTGGGTTTACCAGTATTTGTCCAATGCCAAATACAAATCCTTCTCCTGATAGCGCTATTATTTTAGAAAAAATAAAAAATGAAGCTAAAAGAGTTAATTTATGTAATATTTACCCTTATGCTCCAGTAACAATTGGCGAAAAAGGTGAAAAATTAGTCGATTTTGAGACTCTAAAAAATGCAGGTGCTATTGCCTTTTCAGATGATGGAATGCCTGTGGTTAATTCTAAATTAGCAAGACAAGCAAGTATTGAGGCAAACAAATTAAATACATTTGTAGCTTCACATTGTGAAGAAAAATCTGTTGCAGAAGGAGCTATCAATTATGGAAAAGTATCTGAAAAATTAGGAGTGCCTGGAGTTCTAAGAGAGGCTGAAGAAATAATGGCTGCTAGAGAAATAGTTATAGCTTCTGCAAATAATATACATTCTCATATCTGTCACATAAGTACTAAAGGATCTGTAGATATGATTAGAGATGCAAAAAAAAGAGGTATAAAAATTACATGTGAAACATGCCCACATTATTTTTCTCTAACTGAAGAAGAAGTTCTAAATAGTGGAACAAATGCAAAGATGAACCCTCCATTAAGGACTGAAAGTGATAGACAGGCTATCATAAATGGTTTAAAAGATGGTACTATAGATGCAATAATAACAGACCATGCTCCTCATTCCGAATGGGAAAAAGACAAAGATTTATTGTCTGCACCAAATGGTATTATTGGTTTTGAGACAGTAATTCCATGTATTATAATGAATTTAATAGATACAAAAGAACTTTCTTATTTAGACATGGTTAGACTTACATCTTATAATCCTGCCAAACTTATGGGATTAGAAGATAGGGGTTGTATAGAGATAGGTAAAAAAGCTGATATTACTATATTTGATCCTAACAAAGAATATTTATATACAAAAGATATGATAGTATCTAAATCAAAAAATAGCCCATTTATAAATAAAAAGTTAAAAGGTAAAAATGTATATACAATTGTCGGAGGAGAGATTAAATATGAATATGATGGATAATTTAATTAATAAAATAAAACAAACTAATAATCCAACAGTCATGGGATTAGACCCAAGATATGATATGCTGCCTAAATGTGTAACAAATAAATACTCACAAGATTTAGAAGGTGTAGGAAAGGCCATAGTAGAATATAACAAAGCATTAATAGATGCAACCAATGATATAATTCCTGCTGTAAAACCACAAATTGCATTTTACGAAATGTTTGGAATTCCAGGAATAAAAGCATTTAAAGAAACTTGCAAATATGCAAAAGAAAAAGGAATGATAGTAATAGCAGATATAAAAAGAGGCGATATTGGTTCAACTGCTGCTGGATATTCAAATGCTTTTTTAGGTAAAACTCAAATTGGAGAAACAGAAGAACCTATTTTTGATGTAGATTTTGTTACTGTAAATCCATATATGGGAACAGATTGTGTAAAACCATTTATAGAAGATTGTAAAAAATACAATAAAGGTATATTTGTATTAATAAAAACTTCAAATCCATCATCTGGAGAGCTTCAAGATTTAAAATTAGAAAATGGAAAAGAAGTTTATATTCAAGTAGCAGAATTAGTTGAAAAATGGGGAGAAGATCTAAGAGGAGAATATGAATATAGTAGTATAGCAGCAGTTGTTGGTGCTACATATCCTAAACAATTAAAGCAAATAAGAGAAATTGCTCCACATACATTTTTTTTGATACCAGGATATGGTGCTCAAGGACGGAAAAGCAGAAGATATTGCTCTAGGGTTTGATAAAAATGGATTAGGTGGAATTGTAAATGCATCAAGAAGTTTAATGTGTGCATATAAATCTGATAAATGGAAAAATATGTATAAAGAAGAAGATTATGCAAAAATGACAAGAGAAGAAGCAATAATAATGAAAAACGAATTAATTAAAAGTTTATCTAAATAAGGGAGGTTATAAAATGCCAGTAAATGTAAAAACAGAATTAATAAAAAAACAACAATTAAAATCTGATATTTTTTGTTTTAGCGTAAAAGCACCTGAAATAGTAAAAACATCTAAACCAGGTAATTTTATTGAAATAAGAGTGTCTGATCAAACAGATCCGTTTTTAAGGAGACCTATAAGCATCCATAGTATTGATAAGGAAAATAATGTGTTAGAATTTATATTTCAAGTAAAAGGTAAAGGTACTCGGGATTTTATCAGAGAAGAGCATAGGAGATAAAATAGACATATTAGGTCCACTAGGTTTTGGAACTTTTAAATATGAAAATTATCAAAATATAGCTATATTAGGTGGTGGAATAGGAATATTTCCTTTATATGAACTAGCTAAATGTGCCAAACAAGATAACAAAACGGTAAATACATATCTAGGCTTTAGAAATAAGGATTTTATATTATTAGAGGAAAAATTTAAAACTGTTTCTAATAATTTAATAATTTCAACTGATGATGGAAGTTACGGCAAGGAAGGATTTGTTATAAACTTTTTAGAAAAAGATATTTTAGAAAATAAAATAGATGCAATTTTTGCTTGTGGTCCGCTTCCAATGCTAAAATCAGTTCAAAAACTTGCCAAAGAACAAGATATCCCATGTCAAATATCTCTAGAAGAGAAGATGGGATGTGGAATTGGAGCATGTTTAGGATGTGCCGTAAAAACCTCAAACAGTCCTGCAGATAACCCTTCATATTTACATGTTTGTAAGGCAGGTCCAGTATTTGATTCATCTACTGTTGAAATATAATTAATAAGGAGTGAAAGTTTTATGAATACTAAAATAAATTTTGCAGGAATAGAAATGAAAAATCCTGTTACTGTAGCCTCTGGCACATTTGGATATGGTAGAGAATTTGCACAATTTATAGATTTAAATAAATTAGGTGGTATAATTACAAAAGGAACTTCTTTAAAACCACGTAGTGGAAATAAACCATCTAGAGTATGTGAAACTGCAAGTGGAATGCTAAATAGTATAGGCTTGCAAAATCCTGGAGTAGAATATTTTGCAGCAACTGATTTGCCATGGCTTAGAAAATTTGATACAGCAATTATTGTTAATGCTTGTGGAAGCTCTATAGATGAATATGTTGATCTATGCAGAATATTAAACACATTAGATATAGATGGAGTTGAATTAAATCTTTCTTGTCCTAATGTAAAATCTGGATGTTTAGCTTTTGGTACTACATATGAAGGTGTAAAAGAAGTAACTTCTGCTGTAAGAAAAGTTTTAGATAAGCCTCTTATAGTAAAATTAACACCAAATGTGACAGATATAGCATCTATTTCTAAAGCTGTAGAAGATGCTGGAGCAGATGCAGTTTCTTTAATTAATACATTACTTGGTATGAGTATAGATATACATACAAAAAGACCAAAACTTGCTAATAATACTGGTGGACTTTCAGGTCCAGCGATAAAACCAGTAGCAGTTAGAATGGTATATCAAGTTGCTCAAAAAGTGAACATTCCTATTTTAGGAATGGGAGGAATAATAAATGGAGATGATGCAATAGAATTTATGCTAGCTGGTGCAAATGCTATTTCAATAGGTGCCGGAAATTTTATTAATCCAGCTACAAGTATCAATACAATATCAGAAATAGAAGATTATATGAAAAAATACAAAATAGAAAACATTTCAGATATAGTAGGAAAAGTAGAAATGAATATAAATTAAAAATCTACCCCAGTTTTGTCCCCAAGTGGACATTTTGGGCATTCAGGGACAGTCCCCAAATGGACAAAATGTCCACTTGGGGACTGACTTATATCGATGGCCAATTTTCTTTTATAATATCTCCATTCACTAATTCGTTTAAGAAAATTTTTAAATAGTCTTCTACTCCTTTTTTTTCAATTTCATATTTATTTTTTACTTCTGCAATATCTAGTACCTCATCCCCATTTTTTATAATAATATTACCAATAACTCTCCCTTTCTCTACGGGTGCTTCTAACCTGGAAAGTACATTTATCTCAAATTCTATATTATCTATTTGTGTATTTTTTATAGCTCTTATCTTTGTTCCATTAAATTCTAGTTCAAGTTCTAAATTGTTATTTTTACATTTATTTATCGATATCATTTTTTGATTAATATTTTTCCAATTATTAAATTCTTTGTTTAACATTTCCTCAATATTTACTCTAGAATAGTTTTTATAAGTATATTCAATTAAATTTATACTGTCTGTTGTCCTTATTTTTTTAGTATCTGCTCCCAAAACTACTGTAATAATATTCCAATTATCTCTATTAACAGAAGTTACTAAACACCTTCCTGCATTATTAGTAAATCCTGTTTTCACACCATTTACACCATATAAATTTCCTAATAATTCATTTGTATTATTTATTGTTCGAGGATTTCCATTAATATAAATTGTACAAGTTTTTGTATTTACAATTTCCGCAAAAGTTTTATTTTCTAAAGCATAATCTGTAAGCATTGCAAGTTCTGTGGCAGTTGTATAATGTTCTGGATCATCAAGTCCATGTGGTGTTACAAAGTGCGTATTTTTAAGATTCAATTCTTCCGCTTTTTTGTTCATTAATTCTGCGAATCCTTCTTTACTCCCTCCTATGTATTCTGCTAATGCATAAGCAGCATCATTTCCAGATCTTAGCATTAATCCATATAACAAGTTTAATACTGATATTTTATCACCTTTTTTTAGTCCAAGCCTTGAACCTCCTATTCCTGCTGCACTAGCTGATATCTCTACTTCGTCTTTTAGATTTGCATTTTCTAATACTATAATACTAGTCATTATTTTTGTTGTTGATGCCATTGCTGTTTTCTTATTTTCATTTTTTCCGTATATTACTTGTTTTGATGTTCTATCAAATACTGCTACATTTCTTGAATTAATCTGTAGTTCACTACTATTACTTGCGGTTTCAACTGTTTCTTTTAAATCCTCTTCTCCTATTTCTTCATATTCTTCATCAATATCATCTGCAAGTACTTTAGGATAGGTTATTCCATTTATCATGAATATAATAGTAATAATTGTTATTAATATTTTTTTCACTTTTGCCTCCAAATATTTTTTGTTATACATTATATTTATGATGCTTTTATAAAAAAAGAACAAATACTGTTATTTAGTATTTGTCCTTTTGGATTTATATTAAATGTAATCTAATTTATTAGGTCACATTTTTCTTAAGTAAATTAAATTCCACTACCATCATCTATGTCAGCACTCCAATCAGCATTTGACCATCTTCTACTAGTTGATGTAGGTGTTGAATCTGCTCTACTATCATCTCTTTCTCCTCTTGATCCAGATGTGTTTCCTCTTGATCCGTGTGTGTCTCTTTCTCCTCTCGAGCCAGATGTGCCTTCTCTTGATCTAGATGTGTCTCTTCTATTATCTGAATCTCTTTCATCATTAGTCCCTTCATTAGCATTTCCTTCTGCATTAGCAAGTACTTGTCTTGCATCATAACTTCCTACTGTATATCCTTTACCAATATCATCCATATAGTGATAATCAGCCATACTTGTTAGTAAATCATCAACTTTGTTTGCGTCACCGCCCATTGCTCTAAGCAGACCATTTCTTCTTGCTTGCAGTTTTTTTGGATCGTTAAGTTCATTTTCTGTAATGGTATCTGCTAATTCAACTGTTTTTGCTGCTCTTGATATTTTATCTTGAGGATCCATATTTTTATATTTCTCATCTGATAATACTTTATCATTGAAACTCATAGCTTTTCTTGCTTGCTCATCTGATAATCCAAGTCTTTTATAGTTCCAAGCTGTTTCCATTCTTTTCTGAACTTCTGCTGTATTAAGTCTTTCTCCTTTATTGGCATAATGGTCTTTATATTCTTGAATTGCCTTTTTATCATTTAAGAAACTATCTCTTGCAGCTTTTTCATTTGCACCTTGTATACCATATCTTGCATCTCTATATCTCTGACCTAGTGGTTGAGATATTTTTCCGGCTTGATTAGATATTCCATCTCCTATTCTTCCTCCAACACTAAATCCTGCTGCTAATCCTGCTCCTGCCATTGTGAAAGCTTTAGATGGATCTCCTGTTGCAATACCTGCTGCTAATCCTACTGTTCCCATACCTGCTGCTAATGCTGCTCCTAATCCTTTTTTAGCAACCCATCTTCCTATTTTTCCTTTATTATTCCATACAGTTTTAGGTATATTCTTCATCTTTCTACCAATTGTTGAACCAGCATCTTTTGCTCCAGCTTTAAACATTTCACCTAGTGCCTCACGTCTACTACGTTGCGGTTGTATTGAACCATCATGCCCTATTAATGATTCTCTATCATTTACTCCACTATTTGCACTATTATCTCTTCCATTTTCTACTTGTCCATCTTGATGAGTTGCTCCTCCATTTTGGGGATTTCCTTGTCCTAGATTATTGCTTCTAGAAGTATCTGTAGGTGCAAACCATTCACTACCATCATTACTATAGCTGTCAATACCACTATTTCTTCCTTGACCACCATTTGTTCTTACCTGTTGCCCATTTCCTTGATTTCCTGTTGGATAGTTTCCTGTAGAATTACCTCTTGCAGTAACTCCACCTGCTCCTAATCTAGGATTAGAACTAGTACCAAATGCATCATATCCATTATCTTGAGCCTTAAATTTTATTTGGCTATTATCTTTTTCAGAACTATTTCCTCCTTTTCCATTAGAATTACCACTATTTGCTTTAGATTTCATATTCGACATTACCTTGTTCATAGCTGCACCTGTTGCCATTGCTCCAAGTGGACTTGCTGTAGTTGCTTTGTCGAATCCAAACATTTTCTTTAAGAATTTCTCTGCTGGAATCATAAATCCTATAACAACACAAGTATATAGTAAATTCTCACCTGCAAGATTCATAGACATTAATACAAATATTCTATAAATTAAAGAATGGAATGGTTGTAATAAAGCATTGTACATGTACTCTTTTAGCCATATATTAAAAGCTTGTGCTTGACCATCTGAAATCTTATCTAATGGATATGTTAGAGCAACTAATGGTGCTATTAATGTTAAAAATGCTAAATATAAAAACCTTTTTAAATAAATAAATGCAAAATATGCCGTATAAATAGCAAGAACTATATACAAAATTAAATATGTAAAAGCATGCGCAGGTTCTGCTAATTGTACATATACTCTAACAAATTCCAAGAAATTATTAACTGTATTAGTCTCTACAGGGTCACCATTTTTATTCTTTTGAAATGAATCACCTTCCATAAGCCCAATTTGTATTTTACCATCTCCTGCAAAAAAAGCTACCAATCTTTCGGATAAAGTCATTCCAAAAGCCATTATATAATGCATAAAAAATATTAAACAAAGTGCTACAACCCAATCCATTAACATTTTCTTATATTTTGCTTTATCACCTGCAGTAGAAGATATAACCATTCTTATACCAACATAAACCAATACACACGATAATCCTATTATAGCTATATACCTTAATGCAATATACCAATTTTGTATAAGTTGTTTCAATGTTTGTAAATGACTTTGCCTATTTTCATTTGTTAATTCCTTTTGTTCTTCACTTAAATCATCATAATCTTCAATTTCTCTAAAAAAATTAGCATTTAAGCTTTCTATTTTATTCATAAAAATCTCATCAGGACTAACCTTTATATCGGGAATTTCAGTATCCCCTGCATCAAACTCTCTATTTCCACCAGTGTTCATTCCTGTTTCTACCCAGTTCCATTCTACATTATCAAAGCCTATTAGCGAGCCTTCCACTAAATGTAAGACAGAATCAATTATTACAGTAAATAATCCTTTTATTGGTTGTAACATCAAACTAGCTAATGACGCATTACTTACAACTGGAACAGTAAAGTTAAATAATATTAATGTAACAAGTATTATTATTATCTTTTGTAACCAACTTTTTGCTTTTATATCCATCAATATTATCCTCCTTTACTCATTATTTCTCATATTTACCAATTTATTTAGGTTGGTTTCCACAAATTGGAATTCTTTAGCAGTTGGTGTTATTTGTAATATTGCAGTATCACCACCAACCTTAAATAATCCTTCTCCTTTTCCACATGTTACTAAAAAGTTCGATTCACCTGCACTCAATTTAAATACTTCTCTTATATATTGTATTTCTGCTTTATCTTGAGCTAAAAATAATTTTGTGTCAGATGATGTTAAAACAGCCTGTGCTTCTGGTTTCTCATAAAAATCCTGGAACCTTTGTGATACAATTGCTAATGAAACATTTCTTTTTCTAGCACGTCTTGCCATTGTATTTAAAAAATCTACAGCTTCTGGATATGGCAAAAGCATCCATGCCTCATCAACTAATACTCTTTTTTTACTCGCCTTTTTTCTATCTTCACTATTTTTCTTAACGTATTTTTCCCAAATCCATGAAAGTAAAATTTGTTGTGCAAGTGGTCTTGCAAATCTTTCCTCTAACTGTGATATATCTAAATTTATAAAAGTTGCTCCATCTAATAACTCAAATGTTGATTGTCCATCAAAATATGCCATTTGCCCATCATATTCTCTTATGTATTGTTTCATAACTTTCAACAAATAGCTATAATGAAAATTATAATCTGGGTTATCATTTTCCTTAGCCTTTACCTGTAATCTTTTATACCAACTTCCTATAGTAGGCATTTTCTTTTTCCTTTTATATAACATATCACTTTTATTTAATTTATTATTAGTAGCTTCATAAATACTCGCAGGATTACTAGTTATTTTCATTTCAGCATATTCTTCTGCTACAGATTCTGCTATTATTTGTTTTGTTACCTCATTTACTTCTGTACTTCTTGTACTTCCTCTAGCCATTGTAAGAAGAGCTTGTGTAACATCTTCAACTTTATTCTCAACATTTAAAGCTAGTCGCTCTTTTCCTGTTATCTCATCTTTTATTGTTTCAACTTCTATATCAAATAAATTAATTACTGTTTTTGAATTAGGGCTTAATACAACATTTATTCCTCCAAGAGCCTCTGCCACAACAGAATACTCGCCCTCTGCATCTAAAGCTAGACTTTCAATTCCCATTAAAACTGCTGACCTTGATATTAATGTTTTCATAGTAACAGATTTACCAGCTCCAGATTTAGCAAATATAACCATATTATAATTTGTTAATGAATTATGAAAATTATCGAATAATATAGGTGTACCTGTTTGTTTATTAAATCCTAAAGGTACTCCAGAAGGATGCCCTATTTCAGATGTTGTAAAAGGGAAAACTGTTCCCATTGACATTCTATCAAATGTATGAACTTTTTTTATTCTATTATCCATTAATGGCAAATTACTTTTAAATGCATCTTCTTGCATTGCCCATGCTGTTTTAACACTAACTAATGATTTAGACATTTCAGTATACAAAAATTTTGACAATCTATCTAAGTCTTCTAAATTATATGTAAAAATAGTTGTTATAATAGATGCTTCATATAATTTATTAAATCCTGCTGCTATTTCATCTCTTAATTGTTCAGTTTCATATCTTTTTTGTCCTAATGAACTTTCTCTATTTATATTTCCTCTGTCCATAGCAACTATTCTCTCTGTTTCTAATTCATTTATTGTTTTATTTAACTCATTTTGACTTTTTGCTTCTGCAACTGGATTAATATATATTGATGTATTATTATCTCCAAATAAATACATATCTCTAAATAGTTCAGGGAAAGTACACATTCTTGGTAATGATGAAACAAAAAAACTACGAGCATATCTTTTTACACTAGAAATTATTTCTAATCTATCTATGTTTGAAGCATCTATTCCAGATGGTGCAATCATTTCTTTAATATTCTTTTTTCTTAATAGTGTAGTTTTTTCTTCTTTAAACTCTGGTTCTTTTTGTTTTTTTCTGTCTTTTAGCATTATTACTCTCTCCTTTCTTATTTATTTCATTTTTAATTTTAGAAGAAGCTCTTTTGGCTGTTTCTTCACCTATATATGCTTTATTTTCATCTATTAATAATTCAGCCATTTCTCTAACTAATTCTTCATATCTTTCTTGTTTTTCTTTTAATATTCTTTCTTCTTCTCTTTCTTGTTTTACTTCTAATATTTTACTATTAGCTAATTCTATTGCTTCATTTTCTATTTTTTTATCTATTGCTCTCATCTTTTTAGTTAGAACATCCTCTGCTGTTGAATATAATTCATCATATCTTGCTCTTATCATTTTATCTATTCCAAAAACTTCTGATTCGTCTCTATTATAAGCTACATATAATAATTCGATTAATTCTGTGGAATTTAATATTTTTGAATTAATTCCACATATACTTAATGTTCTCATTATAGATTGTGCTCTTGAGTACAATTCTGAAAAAGATGTATTCTTCATTTCTTCTTTATCCATATTATTTGAAGAAAAATCATCTACGTAATATGGTATTATAACATAATATTGTTTATTTAAAACATTTTTGTTCATACTCATTTTTTCTGTATTTGCTATTATATCTTTTCCATATTCATACATATTTCTTTGTTTTGTAACTTCTCTAAAAAATGACATTAATTCTTCGTCCGAAAATTCTCCTGAATCTCTCATTCTATCATATTCATTTTGCAATTTAACTAACTTATCTTCTATTTCTTTTAGTCTTATATTATAGTTTTCCAAACTTGATTGTAGATTAACGGTTCTTGTTTGAATATATAATTGTACAGGATGTCTTAAAGTATTTAAAAATTGTTGAAACCCTTGTTCAACACCATTTTTTTCTTCTACTGACATTAAGTCATAATTTATACCTTGACATTGTAATACCATTAAATACTTTAAGCCATTTTTTTGAATGATCATATTATCTTGAATTTTATCAAATTCCATAAAATTTAGAATCGACTGTTTACTATATAATTTAGCTTCTAAAATATTACTTTTAGGTTTTAGTTCCGATTGTGGCACAGTATCTTGTTTTTCTGCTCTATCTTTTGCCATTTTCTTTTTTACTTGAACTACTATTAATATAACAATTAAAACTAATAATATAATCATTAGAAACATTAATGAAATTGTTAAGATCTGTGTTATTTGATTAGAATCATTCATCATCTTCTTCCTCCTCATTTATTAGATAGATTTTATTTTTTCTCATTTTAAATCTTATATATCTAACGATTATATCGTCTATTCTTTCTCCTCCTGCTTTCCTTGTTAATTCTAAGCCTTGTGTATCTGGAATTTTAAAAGTTCCTATTACAAATCCTATAACTGCTAATGTTGCTAATATAACAATTCCAACTATACTTAGATTAATTGCTGAAAATATAGAGAAAAAAATTAATCCTATTATTCCTCCAACAACTGTGTAAATAAGTGCCTTAGTTGAAAATATAAAAAATATTCTTCCTTCTCCTTTAAGGTCATCTCTTGGTATATAATATGGTCCACCCATATTCTCCCTCCTTTGTATGAACATCTTATATATATTATAACAAATTTTAGCAAAAAAAGTAATATATTTAAATATAAAAGTAGTAAATGTAATCTTTTTGTAACAGTATTTGTTCTAATTAATTTTAATGTTGATAAATCTTTATCTGCGGAAATAAATATTAATATAAAAAAATATCTGCATATAATGTTATATATGCAAATATTTTTAATATTTTTGTAATATTTTCGTAATATTATATGTATAATAATTATGCTCCCATTATTCCAAATAGCATTGTTGCAATTTGTGATGCTGACATAACTACTATAATACCAATAATAAGTGGCATAAATGATTTTTTGTATTCTGCTTTTTCCTCTGCTGATCCCATCATAAATTTAACACCTAAGAACATAATTAAGATAACACCACCAATTACTGCTATTGTTCTAATAACTTTCATAACATTACCTGCTGCTACAACTAGATTATCTGTACTTCCAGTATCATCTACGCCTTTTCCTTCATCAGCCACTCTGCCAATTAAATCTTGTGCACTACCAGCAAATACAGGCATTGTAACCATAGTTATCATTACTATAACTAATACTATTGAAACAATTTTTAATGTTTTGTTCATGTTTCTTTCCTCCTTTTATTACTTTATTTATATTAACTCTCACACTATTAATGAGAAAAAATTAATAACTTATTTATGTTTCTAATCCTGATAACATATTTAGTAAAATTCTCCATATTCCAAATGCGCCAAACATTACAAATGTTCCTATTATAAATGGTAGCATGGATTGTTTTATATCTGCTTTTTCTTCTGCTGATGCCATTATAAATTTAGCACCTAAAAATACTGATATAGCCATTGTTACTATTATTCCTACACCTAATAAAATGTTATATATACTTTCAGCGGCATTTTCTACTTCTTTGCCATCGATTCCTATACCTTCAGTTGTTGTATCAGCCAGAAAGCTTTTTCCTTGGGAAATAATATCTCCAATGGATATTATTGGAGTAGGTTCAGTAGAATCCGTAGCCAATATTGTTGCATTTATTGTTATAATACTTAGAAATATTGTTAATAAAATTAAATATTTTTTTAATATTTTCTTCACTCTTCTCACCCTTTCTAAGTATTTATATTATTATACTACATTTTCTTTGTTGTTGCAACTTTATAATTTTCATTTTCTTTTATATCATACCTATATTCCTGAAGCTATTGTATATATGTATTGGACTATAACAGTACCTGTTGTTAATAATAAACTTCCTATAATCCATGGCATAAATGTTTCTTTATATTCTGCTTTTTCCTCTAAACTACCAAACATATATCTTATACCATAAATCATTATTGCAATTACTGAAAATACAACACCTATAGTCCTTATTGCTTTAATTATTGTAATACCTATTTCTACTGCTTCACTTGCATCACCAAAATTTTCAGGTTTATATGTATCAGCTGTATCTGTTATTGGATTTACTATAGCTGTTCCCTCTCCTTCTCCTCCAAAACTTACGAATGAAGGCCCTGTTAAATTTTCCTTAAAATCTATCCCTTGCTGAGCAGATTGTGCTGCATCAGGTGCTAACGGTTCTCCTGTTTCAGTTGTTCCTTTAGAACCATCTACGTCTTCTTGACTAGGTTTTGTTTCACTCAAATTACTAGCTAATACAAATTTATCATTTCCACAATCTCTTCCATCTATTTTAGTGATTTTAGCCCAGAGCTTACCTGATGTATCTTTATATTTTGCTTCTACATATACCGAATATCCATTCCCATCAGCCACACTATCCAGTGAAAATAATCCACCTGAAATTGTGCCTTTATAAACTGGGCATCTGCCTGCTTTCATATATCTTATGGCATTTATATCTTCTACTTTTTCAAGCTGATCTGCCAGAACGTATGGTAAAGATAATACCGTATAACCATCAAAATTTGAATCTAAGAACTTATTCACATCCGACATTACCTTTTCCTTATTGGTTCCAGAATATTGCTTGATACTTTGTCCGTTTTCTTTTATATCTACATAGTAACTCTCTCCTGGTGAATCTGCCATATGTACATCCTTATTAGGATTTGTATTACTCATTACTACAGTCATATATCTATCCCAATTTGCAGGTACACTATTAGGTATTTTATTGTCATCATAATTAATTTTATATGTTCCTTGATATCCATATTTTTTTAATTCATTTAGTATTTTTTCATCTTGTGTTACTTCTCCATCTCCAATTACTGGAGGCACTGAAGCAATTACCTTACCATCTAATTTTATTTGTGCAATATACAACCCTGCATGTGAGCTATCTTCATAAAACCTAATTTCTGCTTCACAATGTTTCACTAATTCTGTGTTTCCTTGCAAAAAATTCAATCCTGCTCCATAAGATATATTTGTTATTGTCATCGTTAATAATATTATTATTAACATCTTAATTAATCTTTTCATGTGTTCACCTCTTTATAAACAGAATCAAAAATAATCTATTTACTATTATTATACCTCATTTTTCCTCTTTTGACAAGATTTTCAGCTTTGGTGTTCAGCTTTGGCAACAGGGGTTAATTAAAAAAGTAAAATATATTTGATTAATAGATAATAGAATTAAATTGTATTTTAATAGTTATTGTAAGATT
>CALXJL010000003.1 GCA_944388615.1 uncultured Clostridia bacterium | reverse complement strand
AAACACCCAATACAACAAAAAACATTCCAGATGTTAGTGCAATTTCATACATCATTGGTCTTGCTTGAACCCAAAATATTAAACTACCAGATAATAATGTTATAAGTTCTAAAATCAAAATCTTAAAACTATGGTTTGAAAACCACTTTTTCCAAACTAAACATAATAATTTTGTAAGTGAAATAATTGATAATATTGAAAATATCAGAACTCCAATATTTGCTGTTAAATATGATCCTGTAATTAATTTATATGGTAAGAATAATATTAATGCTGGTAAAATTCCAAAATACACATAATATTTTCCATTATAATATGCGGTATCATGTTTTACATCTATATTCTCTGTTCTAATTTCTGTAAAATCATATGGATTATCCATTTCAATTAATTCTTGTGATGGATTCTCTAATAAATATACTTGTCCGTTTTCTAATGCTTGTATTAATTCTTTTGAATATAATTCATTATTTTCTATTTCACCTGCACTAAGTACCATAAATATTGATATTATAATAAATACACCCACAATGGTACATATTATACTTCTTTGACTCTTGGAATTATACTGCTTATTGAAAATCTCTAAATTACATATACCATATATAAACAATGCTACAAGTATTAATATATCAACCCTAATAAAATTAAATTCAAATGGAATAGGTTCATTTATCTGAATCGTGTCAAATTTATATTCAATTCCCTCTCCCAAGTACATATTGATTGTTATTTTTTCAGATTCTCCTGAAAGGAAATATGTACTATATCTACTTTTGTCATTATTTTTCATAATACTTCTAGTCTCGAAACCTCTATAATTTGCACTTGTCTTGTCTGTATATAATACATAATATTCAATTGCATCTATAACATTTACTGATTCAGCATTTATCTTTAATGTTGCAATTTCTGTATTTATATTGTCTATTTCTACACTATACCAATTTGTATCTGTTGCGGTATAAGTATCCTTTTCTTCATTATATTCAAGATTTTCTATGTTCAAATTATCAAAATTATATTCTTTTTTTTCATAATTTTTAAACATTGTCCTATATGAATTCATATTAAATATTGTAGACTCAAGTAATATAACTATTAACACTATTTTTAAAATCATATATGTATGTTGTGGAACTTTTTTCTTTTTTAAATATAATAGTATCAATAAAAATATTGATACTATTAATATAATAATGGCTAAAATAGGCATACTATTCCTCCGTATTAAAATTTATATTTTTCATAAAAATTTCTATTAAATATATAATTATCATTATCATTATTGGCAATGAACTTGCAAATAGTCTTTGTAATTCCCCTGGTGCTGCTATTAAATTCGTAAATAGATTTGCCAAAATTATTACAGAAAGCATAAACATTTTTATATCTATTACTTTATGCTTTTTATATTTATATAAGAAATATATAAAAGCCAAACATAAAATTAGATACACATGCATAAAATTAATTGGTAGTGTAGCAAAACCTATTTTATCTAGTATTGTATTTTTTCTGCCACTTTCCATATATGTTGTACCTATTTTTTCATCAGATATTCCTACTGTTTTTTTTATAATATACTTAATATCTTGTATAAAACTTTCATTTTCAACTGCTTCGTAAAAGAATTGGTCAACATCTTCTTTGTTAAATATTTTATATACATCATTATATATTTGTGTTGGATCATATCCTTGTGGTTGTGATATTTGGTATTCTATATATGCCTTTATATTTTCATTACTTGCTTTCCTAAAATTTCCGTTGTTTATTGTTAAAATCTGTCTATTTATGTCTGATACTGTTGTTATTGTAAAGTCACCATGATTTATTTTCATTAATGTGCAATATCCCAGTATTAATAATATTACTATTCCAAATGATATTATTCCTGTGATAAAACTTGTTTTATTTTTTATTATTTCTTCTTCAAGATCTACTATTTTTTTATTTCTTTGATATATGAAGATTATGTATAATATTACCATTGGTAATAAATATATAAATGCCGGTCTTAACATGATTAATAAAAATAATAAAATATTTGCTAATATTATTGTTGATTTTTTAGTATTTTTCAAATATCTTAGTAATATAAATACTAAAAGAACTAAACCAGATATTGAAAAACTCTCTGTTAAAATTAAATTATTCCATGTAAATATAAATGGACATATTCCATATATAATTGTTCCTAATCCTTGCAATATTTTTTTATCTGTTATTTCTTTAATACACAAATAAAATAAAATTATACTTATAAACATCATTGCATATTGAACATATACAATATTTGTATATAAAGATTCTTCTCCCCCTATTAATTGTATCAATTTAATAATATACGGATATAATGGAGTTCTTTGACTATCTACTTCTCCCTTTAAAATATTCCCGTGTATAATTTTCTACATATGTTGGTGTATCTGTAACTATTTTATATGTTTCCATTTGTGTATTTATTATGACTTGTACTATTATACATATTATTAATGCATATAATAATGGTGATTTGATTATTTTCTTTACTTTTTCTTTCATATTTATTTTCCTTTTTTTCTAATATATTATATATAATATATGTTTAGGATAATTTTGTAAATATATTTTTTAAATAAATAAACAAAAAAATTGTGGCATAATTAAATATTTATACCACATTTTTTTATTTATCTCTATAGTGTGAACCACACTGTGCTATTTCGATCCTATTATTAAAAATTCTATACACTATTTTATTTTTAATCATCTTTCACCTCTATAATTTCATGTTCTACCCCCTTTTGCTCATCTAAATCTTTAATAGCTTTCTTTAGACGCTCAATATTAGATTTACTATAAAATGGATCCTCTGCTGTTATCTCAAATGGTATTCTTTGTTCTCTTACCGCTTTCTTGGCAAACACGCAAAATGCAGTGGTCATTGACATTCCTATATCTGAGCAGAACTTGTCAAATTGTTCTTTTAATTGTTTATCCATTCTTATATTTATATTAGTTTGAGCCATAATAATTCACTCCTCTCTCTATTAGAAATAATTATATCTAAAAATATTTATATTGTCAATATTATTAATTACATTGTATTTATTTTTATCTACATATTATGATGTTTTCCCCTATTATTCTACTTTATCAGTATTTTTTTCGTGTTGCATCATCTTCAGCGATTTTGTTAACCTTCGCAAAATCATATTCAATATTTTTTCTATTCTGCTTGCTTATTTATATATTAATGATATACTAACATTAATATTAAAAAAGGAGGGAATGAAATGGAAAATAAAAAAATACAAGTAAGCATATCTACTATTCTATTAATAATCTCATTAATAATTATTATAATAATGGGCTATATTATCTATACTTTATCAACTTCTAAATCAGAAATAGATCAAGAAGTTAATGATCTAAGAGCAGAAACACAAAATATACAAACAGCATTAAATACTATACAAACTTATTTAACTACTAATGTAAATGATTATAACTCAACTGCAGAATCTACATCCAATCAAAATACTTCTATAATATCAGATAATACTATTCAAAATACTTCTACAAATACACAAAAGACAGAACTAGAACAAGTTGAAGAAATAGCACAAGCTTTTGTAAAAGCTGTAAACGACAAAGATTGGGATTCTGTCGAAAAATATTCAAGTGATTCTGTTGTTAATGAATTAAAAAAATACAATGTATCTAATATGAATATAGATCTTAGCACATTAACTCAAAATCCTAATACAGCAAATGCATATTATTGTCACGATTCTTATGATATTGATTACAATGGTTTAGAAGCTGCTGATCTTGGCTTAGGTAAAATATTTTGTATAGAAAATATTAATGGTGAATTTGTTGTAACTACATTTTATGCAACAGGTTTATAATTTTATAAGCATTATAACAGGTAGTTTAATATTAATATTAAAGGAGTTGGATATATGAAAGATTTAGGATTAATTGTACTAGAAAATTGTGCTGATTTTGGTAAAAAAGTAAACGAAGAAATAAACAAAATCAGAAATACAAAAGAAGATTATATTATAAAGATTACTAATAGTAGATTTTCAAATGGTGAAGGGAAAATCATTATAAACGAAACTGTAAGAAATAAAGACTTATATATTTTATCCGATGTTGGCAATTATAATATTACATATAATTTACATAGTTTTGAGAATCACATGACTCCAGATGAACATTATCAAGACATAAAAAGAGTTATTTCAGCTACAAGTGGACATGCCAGAAAAATAAATGTAGTTATGCCATTATTATATCAAGCAAGACAACATAAAAGGAAAGGACGTGAGTCTTTAGATTGTGCTATAGCACTTCAGGAATTACAATCTTTAGGAGTATCAAATATTATAACTTTTGATGCACATGATCCTAATATTTCAAATGCTATTCCTACACTAGCTTTTGAAAACATATATCCTACTAATACAATATTAAATTCATTTATAGAGAACGAAAAAGATAGTATGAGTGATTTAATAGTAATAAGTCCTGATATGGGAGCTACTGAAAGAGCAAGATATTATGCAGAAATGGTACATAGTGATGTCGGTGTTTTTTATAAAAGGCGTGATTTAAGTAAAGTTATTAACGGAAAAAATCCTATTATAGAACATACTTATATGGGAACTGATGTAAAAGGGAAAAATGCCCTTGTTGTTGATGATATGATTGCTTCTGGTGGTTCAATGCTTGATGTAGCAACAGAATTAAAAAAACGTGGTGCAAATAAAATATTCTTTATAGCAACTTTTGCATTATTTACGAGTGGAATAGATAGTTTTGTTAAAGCCCATAAAGAAGGATTATTCGATAAATTATATTCTACTAATTTATCTTATGTTCCATTAAATACAACGAGCGAAAACTGGTATGTTGAGGTTGATTGTTCTAATCAACTTGCTCAAATTATTGATAGATTGAATACTGGTTCTTCTATTCAGAGTTTATTAAATGGGAAAGAACATATTTTGAAAAAAATTGAAAAATTAAAAGAATAGTTAAGATGGTGGCATATGCCACCATCTTTTGTTCTTAATAGTTTTATGCGTTTTCCTTGTATTTTTCCACACAATCGCTTATAATCTTTCCTATTGCTATATAAGAAAACGGAACAACACATATCGCGGTTCTCATAAATTCTGAATTTGTACCTATAAAAGAAATTACCAGAGTTGCAGTTATAAAACCAAATAGCCCTAAGTCAATCCAACTTGGTTTCTTATTTTTTATCCATTTATATATACTTATTACCGCCTCTATAATTAAGATTAAATATACTGTTGAGAACTTTAAAAACATAAAACTATTTATAAAATTATATTGGATATTAGTTGTATCATCTATCAAACGAGTATAATACGAATCGAAATAAGCATTTGAATGAGTATTAATCAGATTAATTACATATTCTATATATTCATTCATACTTTCTTTTCTTGAGACACTTACTAAATCTTGTATTCTTTCATTTCCATAATCTGCTAATATCTTTCTTACTGCTCCCCACATAGTATCATATTGTGGTATTGTCTCTTCTACATCTTTTATAAATTGCTCATCTTTACTATTTTTATAAAATCCTTGTTCCATACACACATATAAATTTTGTCTAACACTTGCTTTTGTAATAGAAAAAATATCATGTTGTATATAGAAAATTATACAATATATTAGAATCATTAATATTGATATTCCCGATACAGCTAAACATATTATATCCTTTTTCCTATTCTCTTTATCTATTATTGATTTTACTAAGAAAAATGCAAATACTATAGCAACAAATCCTATAAATGATGGTCTTAAAAATGTCATTACAAATATTAGTATTACTGAATAAATTCCATATTGTAACTTTCTAGTTTTTATATAACTAATCATAAAATAACAAAACAAGATTGTTGATGACAATGCTAAAGATTCAGTTAGTAAAGCTGTATCCCATCCTATTACTGCAATCGAAACTCCATATAAGAATGTAATAACACATGCTAAAAATTCCCATTTTATTATTAATTTTAGTGTCTTATATAAATAAATTAATGATACAAATGATATTATCATTTGTGCTATACAAATAAACTCTCTCCAAAAATCATTACATATAAACATAAATATTTTTATTAATAATGGATATACAGGTGTTCTATCCTGTAATTCGCCAGAAAATAAGAGACTAAATTGATAGTTCTGATAATCTAAAGAATCATTAAATATTGTATAAATAGTTATCTGTTCATAAAACATTATTCTAATTATTGCTATAATAAATAATGTTGGCAATAATAAAGATTTATTTTTCTTATATAAATAATAAGTTGATATGCATAACATCAATGCTAATAACTCTATCATTATAAATGAACAAATCAGTCTAGCAATAGAAAATAAACTCATTGTTCTATTACTTTCTACCCTATATGTAGTAACATTTTTATCATCTAACTCTAAATGCTTTATTTCATCTCCATCTTTAATAGTTATTGGTGTTTTTTCTTCATTTTGCTCAAATACAATAATTACATCTTTACAATGTTCAAAATCAAATTTAACAGGGCTTACTTTTTGTGTTTCATCTAATGTCTGAACTTCATTATCAATTATAATTTTATTTATTGGAATGTTTCCCTCTTTTTGTTCATAATATAAGGTCACATTAGTTTCCACATATTTTTTAGTAAAAAAGTCAAAATTGATACCCAAGATAAAACAAGATAATATTACAGAAATAACTGTAATAATTATTAATTTTTTCTTTTCTATTTCCATATATTTTATTTTCTTTTTAAACATATAAAATAGTAAATAAAATACTACTATAAAAAATAACCCTATTAATAAACTAATCTTTTTTCCAAAACGCCAAATTCTATTTATTAAATAAATATTATATATTGTTAAGAATATTGGTAATAAGAAAAAAATAGCCTTTTCTATTTTTTTCATTTCTATTCCTCCTTATTTTGTTATCTTATCTACCGATTCTATTATATATTTTTGTTTTTTAAAGATTAGATCAATTAAAATAGATAAATATTTAATAATTATTGTTAATATTACAAAAATACCAAAAAAAGCAAATGATAATAATAACATTGTAGTTGTCCATCCTTCTATAGGTTTTGCACACAAAAATGTATAAATAGTATAAATTCCAGTACAACCCGCTACTAACATCATAATAAATAACATTGTAATAGCAAATTTATATGATACATCTGTAAATAAAATGATTGAATCTATTGCTAAATCTTTCCTTATATCACTATTTTCTTTTGAAATCTTAGTATGTACATCCTTTACAGCCTGGTATCCAATAACATTTACTTTCAATCCACAATTTGCATATATAGCTTTTCTATATGGAATTGTTTTATTCATAGATTTCACTCTATTTAATGCTCTTCTAGATATTATTCTAAAAGTTTCTGTATGGATCTGGTACATACTATTTGAATTCTTATTAAAAATTTTATAAAACAATCTTGACGACATACGTTTTTTGCTGTCTGATTTTGCACTAACAATATCATAGCCTTTTAAAGATTCTTTATATACATCCATTATTACATCCAGATCATAATCAATATATATATTATCAAATTCATATACAAAATCTCCAATAGATAAATCTGTTCCTGCATTCATCGAAAGCTCTATTCCTTGATAATAACTCATATTTATAATACTTATTATTGTTCCAGAAATTTTATCTGATATTTTTTTTATTTCTTCCACACTATTATCTATTGATGCATCATTTACACAAATAATTTCATATTTATCAAAATTTTCATGTAATTTCTCATTTATTTTCTCCAAAAAATTACCTATCTCTTTTTCATTATTATGTACATATATAACTGCAGAAATAAAATTTTTCTCTTTATTTGTAATCATTTTAACACCTCATCTAAATCAAATACTGTATTTATTTTACCTGATAAAACACTTATAAAAGTTGGGTTCGTAGAAAATTGCTTAATAACTGTTGGTCTAGAATCGTCTATTTCAGATGATTTAAGTATAGGTTTCATAGAAAATAATGATTTTTCATACTTAAATTTATATTCATCTCTCAAATATTTTTTAGCTAAATTAGACATGTATCCCCATGCAGTTTTAGGTTTTGCTGGACAATCATTACAATTTCCTAAACTCTCTTTTGTACAATATCCATTACTCCTTTTTTGACATTCGAAAGTTGGCAATACATCATAACTGGTCATATGTGGAGTAAATGTAACTGATGTTAACGAATGATAACCTGTTTTTCCAAATGGCATAATTGAAAAAAAAGGTCCATCCATAACAGTGATTCCTATATTTTTCAAATTATCACTTACACTACATAATATAATCTCACATAACTCATATTTGATTTTAAATGGTTCAAATCCTAATTTATTTAAAATTTGATTAACAGAAGCATATGAAGCATTTAAAATAAATTCGCTTTCAACTTTTTCTTCATTATCTAATACAATTTCATAAGTTGAACTTTTTTTATTAATATCACGAATATTACAATTATATTTTATATCTACATTATCTGTTTTTTGTATTTCTGTTATAAAATACTTTTTTAATATTTGTGCATCATAAGTATATTCAGTAGTTAAAAAGCTCCCATCACACAATCCTTCTTTAAAATATTTCTGTGTTGGTACTTCATCACACCTGATATTGGCATCTTTACAAAACTTTTTAAATTGTTCTGCATTAGTCCATGAAAAATTTGTTGATGTAGCATAAATTTGATCAAATTCAGTTAATTCTGAAAAAGCATATTCTTTATTAAATCTCTCAAAATATCCTGCTGATTTTATAGCTGTCGAATAAGAGCGTGGATAGTGATATCCCATATGAACACGAGCTTGATTTATAAAAGTTGCTCTTTTAAACGCTTCATCATCCTTTTCTAAAACTAATACCTTTTCTCCTCTTCGTCCACAAAACAGAGCTGAATACAAACCATATATCCCCGCTCCAATTATAATTTTATCATAATTCATTTTTTCTTCACTCTCTATTCTTTCACATCATATCTATGAAACAAGTTTTTAAATAAAATCTTCAGTAATTCACTATTACCTTTAAAAAAACTAATTTTTGTTGGTGTTTTTCCTTTCTTAGGATATTCTCTTTTTACAGGTATCTCACAAGTTTTTAATTTTAATTGATCTGCTTTTACAGATAAATATGCTAACAATTCATATGTCATAAAAATATTTCTACATGGCTTAACCTCTGGATGCTGTAGATATTTTTTAGAATATCCTCTATATGCATTAGTTGTATCTGTATACCATTTCTTTGCAGTAAGAGAAATTATTGGTGCATGTAATAATCTAACTGATACATACCTTATAAATGGTGTATTAATAGCTTGTCCACCTTTTATAAACCTAGAGCCTTGAATAAAATCATATCCATCTTCTAATTTTTCTATAAATTTAGGAATATCTTCTATACTATCTTTATTATTTCCATCTATAGTAATAATTCCTTCATAACCTCTATTTAATGCCCACCATATTCCCATTCTAAGTTGCGCACCTTGTCTCCCTGGACCCTTTTTTACAAGAATTGTATTTACTCCTAACTGTTCTAAAATATTACGATCTGTTGAGCCATCTGTTGAACCTGCATCACATATAATAATATCAACTAATTGGTCTATTTTCTCATTTTTAGCTCTTTCCAATTCTTTTTTTATTCTTTCACCTTCATTTATAATTGGAATACAAACACAATACTTAGTATTTTTTTCTTTATATTCTTCACATGTAAAATCTGGTACACCGTCAATATCTTGATATAACACTGGCATTATGTCCTCCTCTATTTAAAAACTCTTCCTATATATTCTATAATCTCTTTAAGTCTATTCATGTCTCCTATATTCTTCATCTCTATTGATATATATTTATCATAATTAAATTTTTTTAAACCTTCAGCTAATGTTTTATGTTCGGTTCTTTCCTCTATAGGATTTAAATTTGGTTCACTTATATGAATATGGTTTACTAATTCTATATTTTCAAATATGTTACTTAGATCTTCTTTATTTTCAATTATAGTTCCAAAATCAACATTGACTTTAATTCCATCATTATTTACTTTTTTCACGAAGTCAAATGCTTGAGAAGTATAATTTATAAAATTAGTTCCATAAATTGTAGGATTTGGTTCAATTGCTATTATAGTTTTATTTTCTTTTGCATATTCACCCAATATTTTAAAAAAATATATTATGTCTTCTTCTTTGCAATTTTCTAACATTATTCTATTCTTTGGACAACCAAACACTAAATTCTTACACTTTATCTCTTTAGCAAAATCAATTGCTTTTTTAGTATACTCAATTAAACTTTTTGCATCCTCTTTTTTAAAAATATTACCTTGTTTTCCATACCAAATGGATTGCATTGAACTTATACTTAATTGATATTTGCTCATTATTCTTTGTGCAAATTGTTTTATTTCTTCTATATGTGAATATGGATTTTCTTCTATAATTCTAGTTGGAGCAATTTCAATTGCATCAAATCCAACACTTTCAAGATATTTATACATTTGTTCATCTTGTTCTTTATTCCAAGCAATATTAGATATTGATAATTTCATATTATTTTCCCTTCTATATTTGTTGTTCTTTCATAATAAATTGTTTAATATCGTCTAATACAAATTCTTTATCAAAAATATAACCATTTTTTCCGTTAAACAAATAATCATATTTTGTTTTAAAATTATAATTAGGAATATTTTTACTTATTTCATTTATAAATTTATTATTATTTACATATTCATATACTTCTGATACCATAACTGGCTCAGTAGATATATTTAAAGTTTTTAGCTTGTTTTTTCTTGCGATTTTTATATGATTCCATAAAAATTTAAGATTATAAAATTGGAATTTACCTCTACTATCTGTAAAATTTAAAGCACTAAATCCTATTTTATTAAAATAATCTTTTAATATATATTTCTCTTTTTTATCTAATTCTTTTACTTTATAAAATCCATTGTCCTGCTTTATATAATAATCTTTAATTTTATTATCTATCTTATATAATTCTTCATATTTTTCTTGTGTTAGCATAGATGGTATTATATGTATTAAGTCGTATATGAAGTTCTTTTTAATATTTTTTCCATATAAACCTGGTAAATGAATAATTAAGTGATTTTCAATATTCTCTTCTACCCATTTTTCAAGAAAATATCTATTATATCCATATGGTTGTAATTCATTTGTATCTATTTTTGTATCTTCATCAACATTAATCGGATTTTTATATACATCTATTGTTGATATTAATACAATTTCTTTCGGATTTATTTTTTCTATATTATTAATTGCATTTTCTATTATTTCAAAATCTTTTTCTGGTTCTTTATTCGCCAGAAACTTTTGAGCTGGTACTCCTGAATATACTAATAAATCAGGATTTTTATAATATGCTTCCTTAACATTTTTTGAATCATATAGTCCTTCAAACTCATGATTTTTACATATGTTTGATCCCACAAAACCTGTATATCCAACTAACATATCCATATTTTTATCCCCTTTATATTTATTTCCATCTTTCATGTATTATAACGAAAACAACTATATTTGTAAAGCACTTGTTACCATAAAGTTTACCTGAATAAAAGATTTGAATTTTAACAAACAAAAATAAGCATTTTTATGATTTATCATCTTAAAAAATGCTTATTTTCTTACATATTGGAGTATTTATACTTTTCTTCATTTTATAACTTCAAAATAATTTGGATATTCGAAGTCTTTTGCTGTACCATCAAGTTCTAATATAATATAACTTTCATCTTCGTAATACTTTATTATGTTTCTAGAAATATCTCCTATTTTTATTGATTTTACATCTTTCATAATTACTTTATTTTCATTTGTTTTATCTATATATAAGGTATTTCCGTCTATTATCTTATTCATAGTAGCATGACAATATTTAAACATTACATCATATGAATCTAATACCTCTAAATTGTCTATATTTAGTATTGTATTATTAATTGGATATGATGAAATTTTTATTTCTCCTTCTCCTTCAACTAGTGTAATCGGAATGTTCCATACACCTTTTTCATCTGGAATATTATAGTCACCTATTTTCATACCCGCTATTTCATTTACAGTAGTGTCTTCAATACATACATATTTACTTATATCTAATGTTCTAAAAAAGCTCCTTTTGTATTCAGAATTATACATTAATTCTACATCAACAATACCATTAAAATTCTTATCTTCAGTTTTCAACTTAATACTATATTCTGAATCAGTTAGTCTAGTAATTTCAGTTTGTATATTATGTTCCCCATTAGTTGAATCTTCATTATCTCTATTCTTTTCATAAAAAACATTATATTCTGTTGCAAATGATGGTTTATAATCTTTGTATAATTCTTTATAAAAAAACCAATTAGAACTTCTCATCCAATATCTATATCCATTATCACCCTCAATGGTAGTTACATACTTAAAATTTCCATTTTTAAATATATCTAAATATTCTCTTCTTTGCTCATCTCCTAAACAATGTATAATATAATCCATTTCTGTTGGTTGAAATTGATCTGTTACTGCTTCAATGGCTGATGCATATGTGGAAAATATCTTCTCATCCCCAATCCTATTTGATGCATACTCTATACTATTACCATACTTTGTTAATCTACCTCCTAATTCTTCAATATAAACTGCATTTTCATCTTTGTATTTTATATTAGTTAATTTGTAAGCTACATTACTAAGAATAACTCCTATTGCCAGTATCACTGTGCCTTTTTTTATCAAAGCATTCACTTTATTTTCCTTACACATATTTTCAAATATTATAACTAAGTAATCACAGATAAGTACCAACAATATTAAGATCAACATGCTTTTAGAAGTTCCACCTGACAATATCTGATATAAATATGTTGATACTATAGAAGATATTACCATAAAACTAAGCATAGCATATCGAAGTATTTGTTTTTCATTTATAGACTTCAATAGCTTGTAGACATAATAAATTGCAATAAGAATCATTATTATATTAAAAATAGTTTTATCTAAACTTAATAATGATAAATTTTCTTTAGCATAAGCTGCTCCATAATACCATTTCTGATATTCACTTACCCCTAATGTAAATTTAAGCCATGAAAAAATATTTCCTCTAGTGATAATAGCAATTAACATTAAAGTAGAAGTCAAACTAATTGCTATATACATAATTACATATTTTATTATTGATTTCACATCTTTTTTGTATTCTTTAACTAATAGTAAAAAATAAATAAAAGATATTGTTATATAACTCGCAATTCCACCATCATTACTCCATACTATACCCATCCCTGCTATTATAGATAAATATATTTTTTTTACTAGATTCTTATTGTTTAAAACTATTTTCCTTTTTGAGTTATCAAAAAATCTATATCCTATATATATTAATGTCACTAATATTGGAGCTATAGCAATTCTTATCAATCTTGCAGAAGTACCTGGTGCTAATCCAAAATCCAAAGCCTCTATAAACTCCTCATTTATATTAGTTAAAAATTGTGGTCTTATAATATTAATTAATGTTATACCTAAAGTTATATATAATGCTTTTCTTTTATTTTGTAATACTAGAAGACTAACAATAAAAACTGTTAATTCAAATATTAATACAGTAGTCATATTAGTTATTAATAAACTATTAGTAAAATTATTACCAATAATCAATTGAAAAAAAGTTAAAAGTATTAAATGCCCTGAACCTAAATATACAGAAAAATCTTTATATGGGATTTGCCCATCCAACAATCTCCTTATAGGATTATAATTCTGCCAATCTCCATTATTAGGTCTAAAATCCGATGTGTTTATTCTGTTTAATCCCACTATTAATGCTAATATTATAATAATTAGTATTAGTAATATTATTTCAACTTTCTTTTTATCTAATCTTATAATTGATTTTTTCATTTAAATCTCCTCATCCTCAACTTTATTTATTTTTTAATAACTTAGACATAATATAAGACACTTGCATTAATATTATTGGAATTGATGCTGAAACCAATCTCTGTGTCTCATATGGTGCTCCAACTATAGATATAAATACATTAGCAAAAATCATAAAAGTAAAAAAAGCATATACATAATCAATCTTTTTATTCTTTATTAAATTTTTCAACAAATATATTATTGATACTACTATAAGTACGTATACATGATAAAAAGTTACGGGAAATGTTGCATAACCTATTTGTTCAAATAAATCTGAGTTGTTTTTTGTGGATACATAACTGGTCCCAAAATTTTCTTGTCCTAATTTTATAAATTTCTGTATCATATACTTAAAATATTCTAATCTATTATTATCTTTAGCATTATTAAAGAACTGTATCAATTGATCTGTACTATATATCTCACTTAATTTATTATTTAATATAAATTTATTTACATCTTCTCCTTCTTGTTTTTTTATATTTTCTATATCATTTAAAATTTCCTTATTATCCGCTTTATAATAAGTATTGGAATCTAATATTGAAATATGTTTATTTATATATGATACTCTACTTAATCCAAATACTCCATAAATATTTTTCATCAAAGTACAATATATAAGAATAAATATAATAGATATTCCTATAAATATTATTCCAACTATATGTTTTTCTCTATTTTCTTTATCCATTAATATTTTTAAAATCCAAAAAACTATATATAATACTACAACATATATAAAAGCTGGTCTAATCATAACTAATAAAAATGGATATATACCTAATATTACTGCAAATAATTTCGTAGGTTTCTTTATATATGATATTGTTAAATATGAAAGTAATACTATTGCTGATATTGATATACTTTCAGTTAAAACTAAATTATTCCATAAGAATATAAATGGGCATATTCCATAAATTAAAGTTGATATTATATAAATTTTTTTATTATTAGTTAGTTTTTTTATTGTAAAATAAAATATTATAATACTTATAAACATAATAAAGTATTGAATATATACTATACCATTATATAATTGCTCATCTCCATAAATACTTTTTATTATTTTAATTAATATAGGGTAAATTGGTGTTCTACTTTTATGAAGAGGACCTTCTAACACACTTTCCGCATAATCTAAATAAGATTGTGAATCCGAATACATTCCCACTGTATTTTCTGCCCTTTTGCATAATACTACTTGAAATATAATACATATTATTAATATATATAGTACTGGCTCTGTATAAAATCTTCTTAGCTTTTCTTTCATAATAATCCTCCTTTGTTTATTATACTAGGATTATATCACTTGTATACATAACTGACAAGCATAAAAAAGGAATTATTATTTGCTCCATAATAATTCCTTTTTCTTTATTTTTTTACTTCTTCTTTTACTTCATGATATTCTTTATCTGTATTTACATTCCAAATATTATCTCTAGATTCTACACCATGTATTATATTTTTAGCTGCTTCCATTGCAGTAACCATTGAGTGATCCATATTATTATATCTATGTTGTCCATTTCTTCCTACACAATATAAATTATTTATTCCATTTAAATAGTCTACCAATTTATCTATATCTTTATATGTATCAAAATATGCTGGATATGCCTTTTTTATTTTTTCTCTATGTGCATCTTGTACATCTTCTTTATTAATTATATTCATTAAAACCAATTCATTTGTTGCAAAATCAATAAATTCCTCATCCGTCATATTCCAATACTTGTCTCCTTCTTCGCAAGTATATTCTAGTCCGATCCATACCTTATTTTCAGCATCTTTTACCAAATATGGAGACCAGTTATTAAATATTTGTATTCTACACATCTTCACTTCTGGTTCTTGTACATATATCCAACAATCTGGAACTATATTTCCTAAAGTTTTTATATTTGTCTTATTTTCTAGATTCAATTTATCTACTAAAAGACCAACTGTTATGAAATCTCTAAATGGTAATCCTTGTGCTATTTCTTTTATATTTTGAGGAACTTCTATTCCATTAAAATCTCCAACTAAATCATTCAATGGCATAGAAGATATAAATATATCTCCTTCAATTGTCTGTGTTTTTCCATTTACATTACAATCTACAGATACAATTTTTCCATTTTTAAAGTTTATTTTTTCTACTCTATGCTCTTTTTCAATTTTTCCGCCAAGTCCTTCTATCTTTTTAGCTAATGTTTCCCATAAATGTCCTGGACCATATTTAGGATACCAAAATTGTTCTATTAATGAAGTTTCTGTATTATCGCTATTTTTCTTTCCAAAAGCTTTCCTAAACATGTCTTTTATTACAGCTGTAATTGAAATTCCTTTAACACGTTGTGCTCCCCAATCTGCTGAAATCTCACTTGGATGTCTTCCCCATAATTTTTCTGTATATTTTTCAAAGAACATGCTATATAATACTTTTCCAAATCTATTAATATAAAAATTTTCTAATGAGGTTTCTTCTTTTTTTATAAAAACTGATTTTAAATAACTAAAACCTGCTTTTATTGTTCTCCACAATCCCATATTCTTAAATGTTTCAACTTTCATACTAATTGGGTAATCGAAGAATTTTTTCAAATAATATATTCTTGATATTCTCTGTCTTATTAACATTACTTCATCCTGTTCATTAGGGTTGGGACCTCCAGCTACTAATGGTTTTTCTCTCCCTAATTTTTCATCATCAAATGAATTTACTCCCTGAATTGGTAACAATTCTTCCCAAAATTTCATTACTCTATCATCTTTTGAGAAAAATCTATGTCCACCTATATCCATTCTATTTCCATTATATTTTACAGTTTTAGATATTCCTCCTATATCATTTGTTTCTTCTAAAATTACCACATCATATTTATCGCTTTTTTTTAATAACTCATATCCTGCTGTTAATCCAGCTGGTCCAGCACCCATAATCACAACTTTTTTCTTTTCCATTATTATCTCTCCTTATATTTGTTATAATACAATAATTATTGCTCCTAAAACAATACATATTACTCCAATTATTTTCTTTCTTGTTATATTTTCTTTTAATATTTTATAAGATATTATCATTGTCCAAATATATGTTATTGATGTTAATGGTAATACAATGGAATATTGCATATAACGCAATACCCAAACATTAAGTAATGCTGCAACACCATACATAATAAGACCTATATATAAATTTTTATTAACTAATAATTTCTTTATTTCTGTGCTACCAGATGCTTTTTTTAGAAATAGAGAAGCAAAAGACCCTAAAACAGTCATTATTATAATTATTATGAAATATATTATACTATTTATTGTCTCCACCTCCTATTAGCATTACACCTGTTATTATAATTAGAATTCCTATCACTTTAGCTATTGTTACTGGTTCTTTTAAGACTGTTGCTGCTAATATTATACTAAGTACATAATTTAAACTCAAAAATGGTTGTAAAACTGACAAACTACCGAATTTATATGCAATAATCATTATTAATGCACCTAATCCATAAAAACAAAATCCTGCCAATAAAAAGATTATTCCTTCATTTGCGGAAATCTTCCATAATAGTTGTCCTACACATGCACATATTGATGATATACATATTAATAATATACCTATTTTATTTTTCTTTAATGATTCTATCATTTGCTTTCTCCCTTTTTTTTATTATTTCAACATATTTATTTATATCTATTTTTAATATTAAATATTTTATTAATGATTTTATATCATTTTTTATTACATTATTCAACATTTTTCTTTTTTTTATTTCGTTTATATATTTATTTCTATCTTCTTTTCTTATATCTTTTAACCTATATAAGATTGTATTCGTATAATATGCATATACAATTTTCTTTATATCTTCATCAATGTTTTTGTTTTTTATTGTCATATTCATATTATCATAATGATATATTAAATCGTCAATTCTAGATTTGACTTTTTCATAATCTCTATCTGTAGTAATACTATTTTTTCTTTCTACATAATAATATCCATATTCAGCTGTGGATACAACACTATTTGCCTGTATTAAAATAAGTGGTGTTAAAGCAAAATCTTCATGTTTTCTTTCTTTTGGATATAAGAATTTATTTGAATTCCAAAAACTCCTTTTATATAAATATAAACATGCTACTTCTAAATAATTATCTCTAGTAAAAAGTTTTTTAAAAGCCTCTTGTCCATTTACATTTTCAAAAACAGGACCTGTACTTCTTTCAATCTCGTTTCCATCCTCATCAATTTTTATAAATTTATATTTTATAACATCAATTTTTTGTTCTATGTATTTTTCTAAGTTTTTTAATAAATTCTTGTCCAAATAATCGTCTGAATCTAGTAAACAAATATAATCTCCTGTTGCATGTTTAATGCCATAATTTCTAGCATCAGATAGACCACCATTTTCTTTTTCTAGATATTTTATATTTAATTGGTTATTATTAATAAACTTTTTTATTATACTACTAGAATTATCTGTTGAACCATCATTTACTACTATTATTTCTATATTTTTTAATATTTGATCCTTTACAGATTCCAAACATTTTTCTATATATTTTTCTGTATTATATACAGGTATAATAACACTTACCTTTGGCATTATTCTTCCTCTCTATTTTTCATTCATTTCTTTTTCTCCATTATATTCATTCACTAAATACAATGGTCTATTTTTACTTTCATTAAATATTCTTCCTAAATATTCTCCCATAATTCCAAATAATAATATTTGAATACTCGAAAAGAATAATATTAACAGAATAATAGCTTGAAAAGCTTGAATTGGCTCACTAATTATAATTGATTTAGCAATTACATATATAAAATAAATAAATAATGCTAAAAATGTAGGTATTGCAACATATGTAGCAAGCCTAAGTGGAGATGTTGTAAATGATGTTATTCCATCAATTGCTAGATCAACTAATTTCATATAATTCCATTTTGTTTTTCCTGCCACTCTTGGTTCTCTATCAAATAATACTTCTTTTTTCTTATAGCCAATCCAACTAAACATACTTTTTGAATTTCTTTGAGATTCTCTCATTTTTTTCAGAGCATTAACACATCTTTTATCTAATAATCTAAAATCTCCGGTATCTTGCTGTATTTCTACTTTAGTTAATTTCTGCAAAATCTTATAATATGCTTTTGACGTAATTTTTTTAAAAAAAGTTTCACCTTGTCTACTTTTTCTTCTAGCATATACATCATCATATCCTTGTTCCCAATATTTTACTAACTCTGGAATTAGTTCAGGAGGATCTTGCAGATCCGCATCCATAAATATGATTGCATCTCCTTTTGCATAATCCATTCCTGCCATCATTGCAATCTCTTTACCAAAATTACGTGAAAAATCAATATAGCTTATTCTAGAATCCTTTTCTCTTAATTTTCTTATTATATCTAATGTATTATCTTTACTTCCATCATTTACAAATAACACTTCGAATTCGTAATTATTTTTATCTATAATTGGATTTAAACGTTCATATAGTAAATTTAAAGTTTCTTCTTCATTGTATGTTGGTACTATTATACTAATTTTTTTCATTTAATTTCATCTCTTCTCTTAAATATTTATTGCTTGTAGTTTATATGTGCTCAAGAAAATATAGGTCAATTCTCGTCTACTCATTTCCTTTTATATAAGAAGAACTTTGATTTTAATTCTCAAAGTTCAAATCTCTTATGTCATAAATTTAAATAGTATTGATTTCGTTATATATAATTTCATAATATAATATTGAATTAGTTAGCTAGTTTTTTAAAAATAACACATTTACTCAATATATAATTAAGAATAATTACCATTACTTGAGTTATTAGTTTTGCAACTATATCATTAATATTCAAAACCTTTACCATAAATGCAAAAACTCCTATTTCACATAACAGTCCAGATAATATTCTACATGCGAAAAATGAAACTAACTCTTTTAATATATCTTTTACTCCATGGGTTTTACTTTCAAACACTAAATATCTATTAGTTATATATGCAAACAACACCGCACAAAACCATGATATTCCACTACTTGCTATCTCTTCAAATCCTATTATTCTAGCAACAATATAATAAGAAATAAAATTTACAACTGTTGTTAATCCTCCGAATATTAAATAATTTATTATTTCTTTATGTTTCCTATAAAGTTCACCTAGTGTTTTTATATACTTTACCATAACTCCTCCTAGTTTTTAGTATTATATTTACTATTGGACCTTTACTTTTTTCATTTCTTTTTTAATTCTTCTAAAGTCTTTTACTGCTTGTTTACCAATTCCTATTATTTTCTTGAAATTGATAGAATTTACTCCACCTTGTCTAGGTCTAAAAGTAATTGGTCTAAATTCTACATCTTCTTTATTATCTATTAATAACACTGTTAGCATAACATTTGATAAATTAAATTTTTCTGGGATTTTCTTTATATATTTTTCTAATGTCTCTCTTTTCATCAATCTGTATGGTGTATTAGCATCTGCAATTTTTAAACCAAATATGCACCATAATACAAATTTTAAAATTTTTGTTACAAAAACCCTTGAAAATCCATCTTGTCTATGATTTCTATGTCCAATAATTGCTGCATGTTTATATCTATCATTCCAAAAATTCCAAAATTCAGATGGCAATGTTTGTCCATCAGAATCTGTTTGAAATATATAATCTGCTTTTTTATCTAACGCATATTGATATGCAAATAATACTGTTGCACCATGTCCACTATTAGTTTTATTAACTGGTTCCAAATAAGGATATTGTTCTTTTAATTCACAAAGTTTTTTATATGTATTATCTTTACTTCCATCATTCACTACTAATAATCTTGAATCATTTCCTATTTTTTCAACTACTTCATGCCACTCTTTAACAACACTTTCAATATTTTCTTCTTCATTATATGCAGGCATTACAATATATAGATTATCTTTTTCCATTTTTATTTTTCCTCCCAATTATTTTCTATTTTTTTTACTACTTGTAAAGCTCTCTCAATTACAGTATCCATATTATAATATTTATATTCAGCTAATCTTCCACAAAAGAACAAATTTTTTATATCTTTTACACTATTTTTATATTGTTCATATCTTTTTATATTATCATTATTTGTTATTACATAATACGGTGTTAGATTTTTTGGATCTTTTCTATTATACATTATTGGATATTCTTTCAATATAGTAGTCTTATTTTTTTCTCTTAATTCCTTGTCCATTGGATAAAAATGCTTAAATTCTGTTATTCTAGTAAATTTTTCTTCGTTTGGATAATTAACAACTGCCACTGGTTGATATTCATTACTCTGATATTGTTCAAACACTAGATTAATTGATCTATATGGTAATTCTCCAAACTTGTATCCTAATATTTCATCTATTGCACCAGTATATACTAAAGTTCCTTGAAACTCTTTATTATCCAAAAAAATCTTATTACTATCTATATCTATTTTAATTCTATTTACTGCATCTTGCTTTAATTCAACAGTTATATTTTCACTTTTTAACATATTTTTAAAAATTTCTGTAAATCCATTTTTAGGCATATATTGATAAGTATCTTGAAAATATCTATCATCATACCCTAACATAACAGGAACTCTATTTATAACAGAACTATCAACTTTTTCTACAGGTATTTCCCACTGTTTCGCAGTATAGTGAATAAATACTTTTTCATATACATATTGCCCAAACTCTTTTATAACTTCATCCTCATCATTAATTAAATCTAATATTGATATTTTTGTATCTTTGTCATACTTACTTAATAATTTGTTTTTAATTGTTATAGCCTTTTCTTTTGAAAATAATTTTTCTAAAGAAGTAAAATTGAAAGGAATTGGCACTAGTTCACCATCAATTTTCCCCAAAACTCTATGTTCATATTTAAAAAATTCTGCAAAGTTTTGTAGGTATTTAAAAACTTCTTCATTATTTGTATGAAATATATGTGGTCCATATTTGTGAATTGGTATTCCATTTGTATCTCTATATTCATACATATTGCCACCAATTTGTTCTCTTTTTTCTATAACCAAAACCTTTTTTCCTATCTTAGCTAATTCACATGCTATAACACTTCCTGCAAATCCTGCTCCCACTATAATTACATCATTCATTTTCTTTACTCTCCTTCTCACTTAATACTTTAATCGATTTCTTTCCCATATAAACAGCATATGTTAGCATTGATACTGCTGATATTGTAAATGTTATCGAATTAATTTTCTTTGAATCTTTTTCTTCCATCTTCTTTATATAATTTGTTATAATCCCAGATTCATTTGGACCTCTAATGATTTTTGAAATATCTCCATAGTCTGAAAACATTGGGCAAATAATTATTAAGCTTGACATTATTATAAAAATTATATTCTTTAATCTATCTTTTTCTAATGCCAATACTATAACTATACCTCCTAGAGTAGCAATATAAATAGATGGAGTTGGTAATATAGAAAAACTAAACAAGAAAATAATAACTGCATAATAAATTATACTTGACATTATTATATTTTCTTTTTTTATTCTACTATGAATATTTAATAGAAATATTATCATTGCTATTGCTAAAGCACCTAATGTAACGTATAAATATGTATAATTTGTATATGGAATTACTGTATACCACAATCGTTCAGATTGTTCTAAATTACTTTGTAAATAGTAAAATGGAGTCTTTAGTAGATATTGTATTCCAAAACATGTTATGGCTATCCATAAAAAAATTAAAGCACATTTTATTGTTCTTATTATTTTATTACAAAGTTTATCTTTATAAGAAAAAATAATATATAAAATCATTATTATTGTAATTGGTATTAAAAATAAAATTTGCATTTTAAGCAATAAACCTATTGATAATAACAAAATGCCCAAAAAACCATCTTTGTTTATATTCATTAATAGCAATGCTCCAGTAGTAATTAAATACAAAGTTAATGCATCTAACTGCACAAACAACAATGCAACATAAAATGTAACTGGATTAAATAGACTTAAATAATAAATCCATTTTGCATCTTTTTCTTTAATAATTTTCCTATCTAGAAGAAATGATAATACTGAACCTATTGTTAAAAAAATAAATATTAAACTAAAAAATTTTAAAATTGCTACTTCAAAATATGGAAAGTTTCCTATTATTGGTAATGCTTTTGTAATTGGTCTAAATAATGTCATAATTCCTCCCCATATGCATAGCATAAGAGGATTGTATGGAAATTCAGCATATACTCTTCCTGTTATAAATTTAGAATTTACTTGTAGCTGATATATATCTATATTCTCAGCAAATAAATTTCCAACATTGGCAATTACTATTGCATCACATCCTACAGTTATGAATGATATCAGCAAAAATATTATCGCTAATATAATAATGTCTTTTTTATTTAGTATCCTAAAAAAAGATGATGAATATGTAAAACGTTCTAATAAGTTATTATTGTTTTTCTTTTCTTTTAAACAAATTGCTAAAATTATTATGGTTGTTACTAATGCTAATGCAATACTTATACAAATTTTAATAGTAGAATTTCTATTTATTATAAACAAAGGCATATTTTCATAACTACTATCATATTTGCTATAATCTGTTAATTTTATAATATTTTTATCTTCTATTTTTATATCATTGCATATTACTTCATTTATTCTTTTATTTTCTTCATCTAATTTTATTTTCAGATTCAAACTATTACCTGTAATTTGTTCTGGGATATAAGCATAATAATACTCCCCATCTTTTTGCAAACTAAACTCTATACCATTTTCATAGCTATTTGTAATTTTATAGTTTTCTTCTGTCATATTCACAACAAACATATAATCATACAAAATCATATCTACTATCTTTACTGATATAAATAATGTAAAAAGAAATATTATGACTATAAATAAAATTTTTTTATAATTTAAGCTCATTTTATATTCACACCCTATCTATATTTTTTATCAAAATACTAGCTTTTTATTTTCTTCCTTTTATTTTCTCTCTAAACTTCCACCACTTAGATGCCTTTATTATATCTAATTCTTTTTTATAGTTATCCATTTTTTTTACACATTCTTCAAACTCTTTTATATAATATTCTTTTTTTTCTTCTTCCTCTTTTAAATCATTTTGTAATTTCAATATTTTCTTATCTTTCAATTCATTTACATATTGATATTCTAGTTCAATTCCTTTTGACTTCAACTTTAAATTGTTTATTTCTTTTTGTAAATCACTTAATTCACTCATATAATTTCCCCCATAGAATTATAATCTCCAATATTCTATTCCTTCTTTTTCCAATATTTCAGGTTTGTAAATATTTTTTATATCAAATAAAATTTTAGTTGAATTTAACATCTCATTTAATTGAGTAGCACTTAATTTTCTATATTCATCATGAGCTACTGCTACAACAAGAATATCTACTAATTCATTATCTTTATTTTCATCTATTTCTATATTATAATGTTTTTCAATCTCTTCTTTAGATACATAGCAATCTCTAGCAAAAACTTGTACCTTTGCTTCTTTCAGCTGCTTTATTATATCTATCACTTTAGAATTTCTAGTATCATTAACATTCTCTTTAAAAGTTACTCCTAGGATCTGTACTTTTGCTTCTTCTGGCTTAATTCCCCTTGATACTAATTTATCAATAATATTTTGTACAATAAAACCACTTATACTCTCATTAACATCTCTTGCACTTGTTAAAATTCTAGGTTTATATCCCAATTCTTCTGATTTTTTTATTAAATAATATGGATCTATTCCTATACAATGTCCTCCAACTAATCCTGGTCTAAAGTTTAAGAAATTCCATTTACTAGATGCAGCATCTAAAACATCATTTGTATCTATACCTAATTTATTACACATTATTGCAACTTCGTTTGCAAATGCTATATTTACATCTCTTTGACTATTTTCAATTACTTTTGCAGCTTCTGCTACTTTTATTGATGATGCTCTATATACACCATTTTCTAATACTGATTCATATAATTTTGCAACCTTTTCCAAAGTCTCGTCATCCATACCTGATACAATCTTTGTGATATTTTCAACTCTATGAACTTTATCTCCTGGATTCACTCTTTCTGGAGAATATGCAATCTTAAATTCTTCTCCACATTTCATATTTGAATTTTCTTCTAATACCGGTTTGCATATTTCCTCTGTTAAACCAGGATATACTGTTGATTCATATATTACTATAGCACCTTTTTTCATATTTCTTCCTATTGTTTGACTAGCACCTATCACAGGTTGTAAGTCAGGATTTTTATTATCATCTACAGGAGTTGGTACTGCCACTATTAAGACATCACAAATTGATAATTCTTTTTCATTATCTGTAAATTTAATTTCTGATTGTCTAATTTTTTCATCTCCAACTTCTCTAGTTACATCTATTCCATTTTTATACATACCAATTTTATTACTATCTAAATCAAACCCTATTACTTCATATTTTGAGTCAAACATTATTGCTAAAGGTATACCTACATATCCTAATCCTACAACTCCTATTTTCACATTATTTTTTTTCATTAACTTTCCCTCTTTTTTCTAATTCTTTTTCAAAAAATTCTTTAAATTGTTTTGCTATTACATCATAACTATACTTATTAATTTCTTTTAAATTTTCATCTGATAATTCTTTAAAAATCTTTTTATTATTAATTAATTTTTTAATTTTGTTCTTAACATTATCTATTATTATTTTCTTAATAATAAAATTAGATTGCCTTTCTCCTAAAACCTCTTTCACAAAACCAACATTAGTTGAAATTATTGGTACTCCACAACACATTGATTCTAGTATTGTATTTGGTCCTCCTTCTTGTGAAGATACACAAACATATAAATCTATACTATTGTAAAATTCTTTCATTTCATCAATCGGAGTAAATTTTATACTTCTATCTGCTAATTTAAGTTCAATATTATAACCTTCTTGTTTTAATTGCTGGACTGCTGGAATTAATATAGTGTCAACTCCTTTTACATCTTCTCCATTTCCTTTGCCATCCCAGTTTCCCCATTTACTATTACCACTCCAACCAATTATTATTTTCCTGTTTTCTATATTATCAAATCTATCTAGATTTTCAGGAGTAAACAAGTCTGTATTAGCCCCGCCTCTTATTACACCATAAGGTTTTTTACAACCTAAATTATTATATATATTTAGCAATTTTTCAGACATAACATAATAATTGTCTACTAAATTTAATACTCTTTTGCTATTTTCTATATTTTCATCATCTAATAAAGCATGGTCTGGTACACAGGTAGTTTTTATTATATTAGTAAACTTTTCTTTTATAAATTCATTTACGTCTATGTTATTTCTCTTAAAAACAATGTTATCATTCGATAATGAAAATAATAATCCTCTCCAAAAAAAATGTACTAAATCACAATCTTGTACCAATAATATTGTTTGTAATACATTATCGTGTAGCGCTGTTGTAGTAGGTATTATAGTAAAATCAAAATATTCGCTTAATCTTTCTTTTAAAAAAACTGCCCTATTATAAAAAGCCCAATTATCTGTATCAGAAATTAATGCTATTTTTGGTTTCATATACTTCCTTCTTCCTAAAAATTAATAAAATCATTTACTAATTTTTCACATTTTATATCAAAATCTTTTTTCCATTCATTATATAAATTAATTATCTCTTCTCTATGATCTATTGCTGTTAAGATTTTATTTTTAATATACTCAGCATCATCTTCTTTTTCCAAAATCACATATTGTCCTAGCTGTGTTCCCACAAAATAGTCATTGTTATTTCCGAGCAAGCATGGTACTCCCATTTCAAAGCTTTCCAAAGGAAACATTGGTGCATTTTCTGTAAAAGTTGGATAAATATTTATATCATTTTTTTGTATTCTTTCCATTAGTTTTTCATTTTCTATATAATCATCTATACTTGTTGTTTCTAATTCTAGTATTTCTGTAAACTTTTTAGCACCTTCATTTATTGGAACAACATCTGCTACCACATTTGGTACTAATTTCATTGCACTTAAAGCAGTATATATATTTTTTAATTCTCTAGAATCCGCATTATAAATTCCTATTTTTACTTTTTTGTTATTATTTATCGCTATTTTCCCCGCATTATCCTTATGTACATTATTTTGTAAATAGCAACACTTAAATCCAACTTTTTTATAAAATTCATACATTGTACTTCTAACAAATGCAAAACAGTTTATTTTTTCTTTGTTATATAAATCCATAACTTCTTTATTTAAGTTCCAAGTATAATCTGAAAAAAATTCATAACAATTACCATGCCAAATAACTTTTATATCTATTTCAGGATTTAATTCTTTTATTCTTGCAATTATATCTGTCCATCCATCAACTATTTGGCTAAATATTGCGCATTTTATATTGTTCTCTACAACAGATTGTGCTATTTTATTAATATTTCTCTTTCCTAATACTTGTTCTAGAGGTACATTATTTTTAAAAAGCCCTAATGTTGATGCAGCAACACCAAGCCATGTCGGATTATAAAATACTATATATTGCTGACCTTGGTACTTTTTTATAAACTCTACTGCATCATTTACTCTTTGATCATATTTCTTATTTTGATTTTTTACTTCTTTTCTATGTGTAATCTTATATTTTTGAGTACTCAAAACATGATATATTTTGCTCATACCTCTATAAATAAAACTATCTTTTTTAAAAAATCTCTTTATATAATTTTTTACTTTTTGCAATTTAATTCTTTCCCTTCATTATTTATCTCATTGCATTTTATTTTTCAATAAATTTTTTTATAGTATCATTTGATTGTTCATTATATTTCCTTTTCCAATTAACATACAATTCCTTAATCTTTTCTTTATTTTCTATCATTTCTATTACTTTTTCTGAATTTATAATTGGATTATCTTCTGCTAATGTCACAACATATTTTTTTAGTTCATTATCATCTTCAAAAAAGTCAGATGTATTTCCTATTAAGCAAGGTACTCCTAATTCCATACTAATAAAAAATACTGGATGTACATATTCAGTAAATGATGTGTCTATTATCGCATCATTTTTTATTATTGCTTTTATCAAG
>CALXJL010000002.1 GCA_944388615.1 uncultured Clostridia bacterium | reverse complement strand
CTTTTTTCAATGTTTCTGAAACTATATCCAAGAATAATTTTGCTTTATTATCATTCCTCATATGTAACCTATTTCCATATGTTGATTCCATCACCAAGAAATCCGCTGATTCAATCATTGTTGGTTCAGATAATAGAGGTATATCGTTATTTCCTAGATCACCTGTAAAAACAGTTTTTGTCTCTTTTCCGTTTTCATTTACCCATACTTCAATTATGGCTGACCCTAAAACATGTCCAGCATCATTAAATCTCAAATGAATATTTTCATCTACATCAATAATTTCATCATAATTTATAGGTTCAAAAATTTGTAAACATCTTGCTGCATCTTCAGCTGTATATAATGGTGGAAGTGGATCCTGTCCTTTTCTTTTTCTTTTTTTATTTTTCCACTCTACTTCCATTTCTTGTATATGTCCACTATCTGGTAACATTATTGCACATAAATCACATGTTGCTTTTGTTGCATAAATTTTATTTCTATAACCATCATTATATAATTTTGGGATCCTTCCTGAATGATCTATATGCGCATGTGTTAATACCATAAAATCAATTTCATTTACATTAAATTCAAACTCTGCTGAATTTTCAAATTCATCCTCAGCTTGACCTTGGTACATTCCGCAATCCACTAAAAATTTCTTTCCTGCTGCTTCTACTAAAAAGTTAGAACCAGTTACGGTTTTAGCTGCTCCTAAAAAAGTTATCTTCATTGTATTTACATCATTCCTTTCTTATGTTTTTTTGTTAAATTGGAAAATCAAGAAAAAATTTCTATCTTTTTCTTAATTTTTATTCCTATTTTCTTTGGTTCACTAATATTTATTAAGATACTATTTTCTAATGTAGTACCATCATATATATTAATTTTTATTTTATTCTCTACTTTAACAGGTTCTATAATAATATTTTCCAAATTTATTATTCTTGTATTAAATAAAGTTTTTTGATATATCTTTAAATTTACATCTACAATATTTCCAATTCCAGATAAAATCTTAGCATTTATAGCTTTTAAGATTATCATTTTTTCTATATCTTCTATTTGTTTCTTTAATTTTGAAATATCTTTAATATTATTCTCTTTATCTATTGGCATAAATTCATAATATCTAAACAAATATATAAAATTAATCAAACTATCTTTATCTTTTAATTTTTCTAATCTAATTGAAATTAATTTCAAGAATATTTTTTGAAAATTTATAAATGCATTTTCAATGTTTACATCATCATCTTCATATAAATTTAAACTTTTAAGATATTCATATTCCTCTTTAGTCTCTTTCTTCATATTAGTTAGATTTTGCATTTGAATCATATCATTATATTTTCTTATTCGCTCCAAATATCTTTTTCTATCTTTTTCTAATTTTCCTGCGAATTCACTTATATTATAAAACCTCTTTTCAGTAGGTAATTTTCTATTAGTTTTTATAAATTCTATTTTTAATTCTTTATTACTTTTTAATAATGCGTCAATTCTTTTTACTTCATTCAATATTACTTTCTTTTTAGAATTTATTTCTGAAACATAGTTTTTCTTATTTTTTAATGTCATCATCATTTTCTCTTGTTTTTTTAGTGCTTTTATATATTCACTTTTATTATCCATATATAAAAGTGTTGAAATTGTTAATAATGAATCAAAAAACTCTTTTACTTCTTCTTTTCCACTTTCTCTATCCAATAAATTTCTCAGTTTTTTCATATAATTTTCACATGACATTTCTGTATACAACCAATTTTCTATTAATTCTCTACCATACATCATTATTAAATTATTATATACAACATGTATTAATAAATCTTTTTTATTTTCCATTCCTACAGAATTATTCCATGCCCATCCATCAAAATTTTTTATTTCCTCAACAATATTTTGACTCCTTCCACTATTCAATAAATTGTTTATAGGTTTTTCCATAAGTATATTTTTTTTTGAATAATCCCAATCATAATAATCTAATCTAGTTATTGCTGTTAATAGCAATTCTTCATTTGGAATAACACTTATTATTCCTTTTTCATAATCGATTTTTATTAATTCATCTTTATTAATATTTATTAATTCTTTTAACTTTTTAATATTAATCTTATTACATTTGTTTTCTATAACATATAAAATATCATCAATAAATTTATCTTTCGTATTTACAAATCTTTTTACCGTCTTATAATCTTTATATGAATTTTCTATTTTATACATCATACTTAATAAATAACTTTTAGATGTTTCTGAGAAATGTTTATATTCTAAGATTTTTTCAAGTTCTAAAGTATAATCTTTTAAATTTATTTTATTAAAAATCCTTCCCTTCTTTTGTAACATATTCTCCTCTTTTCCATAATTATATATTATGTTTGTTCTGTTGTTTCTTCAGCATTACTTTCAACTGATGGTGACATTTTTAGTTCTTCCCATCTTTCTTTACTCATTAGTACTTCACGTGGTTTACTTCCTTGATATCCAGATATTATGCCTCTTTCTTCCATCTGATCTATTATTCTACCTGCTCTCGCATATCCCACTTTAAATCTTCTTTGTATAAAAGATGTAGATGCTTGTCTTGTTTCAACAACTACATCTATAGCTTCCATTAAAAATGGATCAGTATCATCATCACTATCTTTTTCATCAATTTCTTTATCACTCTTATTTGCACTTTCTATTTTCTCTAATACATCTTCACTATATGATGCTTCTCCATTAGATTTTATGAAATCTACTATTTTTTCTACTTCCTTATCAGATACAAATGCGCCTTGTACTCTAACTGGTTTTGGAGCACCTGATGGATAAAACAACATATCTCCCTTACCAAGTAGTTTTTCTGCTCCTGCCATATCCAATATAGTTCTAGAATCTATTTGAGAAGATACTGCAAAAGATATTCTTGATGGAACATTTGCTTTAATAATACCTGTTATTACATCTACAGAAGGTCTTTGTGTAGCTATAACAAGGTGCATTCCAGCAGCTCTTGCCATTTGTGCTAAACGACATATTGCATCTTCTACATCTTTTGGAGACACCATCATTAAATCTGATAACTCATCTATAATTATTACTATTTGTGGTAATTTTTCAGCTCCACCTTCTTTATCTAATACTTCATTATATCCTTTTATATCTCTAACATTTTTACTAGCAAATAAACTATATCTATTTACCATTTCCTGTACAGCCCAAGCAAGAGCACCTGCTGCTTTTTTAGGATCTGTAACTACTGGTATAAGAAGATGTGGTATTCCATTATATACAGATAATTCTACTACTTTTGGATCAACCATAACAAGTTTTACTTCACTTGGTTTAGATTTATAGATAATACTTGAAATTAATGTATTTATACAAACACTTTTTCCTGAACCTGTTGCCCCTGCTATTAAAACATGTGGCATTTTTGCTATATCTGTTACTACAATATTACCAGCAACATCTTTTCCTAATGCAAAAGCAAGTTTAGATTTATGTGTTTTAAATTCATCTGAATCTATTATATCTCTTAAATGAACTACTTCTTTTTCTTTATTTGGTACTTCTATTCCAACTGCTTGTTTTCCAGGTATAGGTGCTTCTATTCTTATTGTTTCAGCTGCTAAATTTAATGCTATATCATCAGCAAGATTTGCTATTTTACTAACTCTTACTCCTTCTGCTGGTTTTAATTCATATCTAGTTATTGCAGGTCCTACAGAAACATTTTCTACTTTTGCAGAAACTCCAAAACTATATAAAGTTTTTTGTAATCTTGCTGCTGTATCTGTAACAGCCTTTTTTCCTCCTTTTAATACTTTCTTTTCTCCCTCACTTAATAATTGTATTGGAGGAAATTCATAATGTTCATCTTGAGCGGTCATTGTATGTTCTAAAGTTAATATTTCTTTTACTTTTTCTTCTTTCTTTTCTTGTTCTTGCTTAAATAAATTAGCCTCTATATAATCTGGTGAAAATGAACTATCTTTTTTTTCTGGTGGAGGAACAGTTTTTGCTCCTAGAGGATTTAAATCATCACCACTATGATCGTATTTCTTCAATTTTCCATCTTTTTTTATGTCTTCATCTAATTTTCCATTTAAATTAATTGTTAATTGATCATCTATTTCTAATGCTTTTCTTCTTTTTTCTTCTTTTTCACGTTGTTTTCTTTCTTTTTTAGTTTCTTTTCTGCTTTCTATTTGTGTATCATCATTTGTTTTTAATGCTTCCTGTCTTAATCTACGTTTTCTTAATTCTCTTTCCTCTTCTTCTATTTCTCTATCTTTTTTTATTTCTTCTCTTCTATCTCTATATTCATCAACATATGTTGAAATCATTTCTGCTGGCTTCATTTTAAACATTTTTACCAATAATATAACTGCACATCCCATTGATATTATAACTGTACCTACTGTACCTACCAATTTTGCAAGTGTTGCCGCTATTACAGTTCCTACAACACCACCACCTATATTTTTTGTTCCAAGCTCATAACCTATATCTATTATATTTTTCATACTATCTTCTGGGTCTATTCTTTCACCTGTTATCTGATATACACTCATTATTACTGCTACACATATTATAAATACTACATATTGCATTATTTTAGGTGCTAAATAATCTTTATCATCATATGCTAAATATATTGCTATTGCAAAGGTTCCTATTGGAATTATATATTTTATAATACCTACTAATCCTCCAAGTACTGGACTTAACATTTTTCCTACATAACCTGATTGAGTATATATAAGTACTCCTAATAACACACTCATTACAATCATTATAACTACTGCTAAATCTATATTCATTGTACTTTTCTTTTTTCTTCCTCTTTTTGCCTTTGCCATTTTTTAGAATTCATCCCCTTTGTTTATTAAAATATTTCTCGTATTTTGTTCCATTCGTATTATAACACAACGTTTTTTTTATGTACATATGTTTTTGAAAAATTTATTTTACGTATATTTTTCTTTTTATTGTAAATAATAGCAAATATATACAATACTTTATGAAAGGGATAAATATGGATTCTAAATCATCAAAAATAAAAAGAATTTTATCAGATATTTTTGCATACCAAGAAACTCCTAATTATGATTTTACTTTAGAAGAGACTAAACATGAAGGAGATGATTCTCCCCAAGTTGTACCCACAAATGAGACAACAAATAAACAAATATTTACTGATATTGATTCAAATTTAAAATTCGTAGAAACTAAATACAGTAAAGAAATAAATAGTGATATTCAGATTAGAGAATTTTCAATAACTGTAAAAAACAAATTATATAAATCTTTCTTATTGTATATTGATGGAATGGTAGATTCAGATATCATAAATAATTATATATTAAAACCTTTAATGTTAAGAAATACTGCTAATACATTTGATCAAGATGTTGATAGTGTATCTACAAATTCAAATACTGAAAATATAACAATAAAAAAGCAACCACCCTCAAATATCAGTGAATATATATCAAATTGTTTACTCCCACAAAATAGTGTAAAAGATATTTCAAATTTTAAAAAACTTTTTGCAGACATAAACTCAGGGAACTGTGCTTTATTTGTTGATACTCTTAATATTGCTTTTGATATTGAAGTAAAAGGCTTTAAACAAAGAAGTATTGAATCTCCAAAAAACGAAGTTGTTATAAGAGGATCACAAGAATCTTTTAATGAAGTCATAAGAACAAATACTTCTCTTTTGAGAAGAGTTGTTAATAACGAAGACTTAATTATTGAGAATATTTCAGTCGGATCATTAAGTAATACTAGTTGTGCAGTTTGCTATATGAAAAGTATTGCTAACGACCAATTAGTAAAAGAAGTTAAATATAGACTAAATAACATAGAAGTAGATTATCTCATTTCTTCCGGACAATTAGAGCAATTAATTACAGATAATAGTAGATTTTCATTACCACAATCAGTTGCTACTGAGAGACCTGATAAAGTATCTCATTATTTACTTGAGGGTAGAGTGGCTATTATAGTAAATGGATCACCATATGTATTAGTTGTACCAGGAACATTTATAGATTTTCTAGTCTCTCCTGAAGATAAAAATTTAAAATTTCAATATGCAAACTTATCAAAAATTATTAGATTAATATGTTTATTAATAACTTTATTTACTCCTGGTATTTATGTTGCTATTGCACATTATCACCAAGAACTCATTCCCACAGAATTATTATTTGCTATAGTTGCATCAAGAGTTGCAGTTCCATTTCCTATTATAGCTGAAATAGTCGTTATGGAATTTTCTTTTGAATTAATACGAGAGGCTCGGAGTTAGAGTTCCTTCACCATCCGGGCAAACTATTGGTATTGTTGGGGCTTTGGTTCTAGGGCAAGCAGCTGTAGATGCTAATATTGTAAGTCCTATACTAATAATAATTGTTGCTATTACTGGTATATCATCTTTCGCAATACCCGACTTTTCCCTAGGCTTTTATTGTAGAATAACTAGATTTGTATATATACTTTTAGGATATTTAGCAGGTTTCCTAGGAATTGGATTAGGTGTATTTGTTAATTTAATAATAATGTCTACAATAAAATCTTTTGGTGTTCCTTATTTACAACCATATTCTCCTGTTACCAATATTTCAAAAAGCACTTCATATTTTTCAAAACCTATTTGGAAACGAGAATATCGTTCAGATTTTCTTAATACCAAAAGACCTAAAAAACAAAAACATATTAGTATGAAATGGAGATATTAAATTATGGATTTAAAAAAAATAGGTTCTATTGAAGCAATAGCTTTAATATTAATTATGACGTTAAATAGTTTAATTTCAGATTCTGCTCAGGATATTATAAGAACTATGGGGTCTGCTTCAATTATAAATATAATATATTGCACAATAATTGCATTAATTTTATTTTTTATAATATTTAAATTATTCGAAAAATTTAATAGAGAAGACATTTTGGAAATATCAGAATTCTTTGGTGGAAAAATTTTAAAAAATATAATCGGTATATTATTTCTAATATATTTTACATTTATTTCATCAATTATATTAAGAAATTTTGCTGAAATTTTAAAAGTGACATATTTCCCCGAAACCTCTATTTCAACTATTTTATTATGCTTTATAATTGTTGTTTATATTGCTTCTACATTCAAGACAGCTTCTATTATCAAAACCAATTTAATCATTATACCTTTCACTATATTAAGTATAGTCTTGATATTTTTAGCAACTTCAGGAGACTTTATATATCAGCATATGTTTCCTTTACTTGGTTATGGTTTTGAGCATACTTTTTTTAATGGAGCAAGTCATATTTTTGCTTTTAGTGGTCTTGCATATTTATACTTTTTTATGCCAAATATCTCTTCTTCACAAAAAGCTACTAAACTCGGAGTAATTTCAATAGTAGTAAGTAGTATTTTATTACTTTTAAGTATAGTTTCTTTTCTGTTTGGTGCACCTTATGTTTCTTATACTGAAGAAATATCTGCAACACTATTTATAATCCGTTCTGTAAGCTTTGGTAGATTTTTTGAAAGACCTGAATCACTATTTATATTAGTATGGATATTATCGGTGATATCTTATTTATCAGTAACTATAATTGTTATTGGATCAATTTTAAATAAAACAATAGGAAGTTCAAATTCAATTACTTTAAGAAGTTTTTATACTCCAATAATTTTTGTGTGTAGTCTAATACCATATAATTTATCCACGGTAAGATTTTTACAATATAATATTTTCAAATATGTAAGTATAATTATGGTATATATAATACCACTAATAATATTGATATTGTCCTTCCTTAAAAAGAGGAAATTAGAAAAGGGGGTATCTTCTGCATGAAACAAGTTATAAAAGAATATTTAGTTATTTTCATTACTTTATGTTTTTGTTTAATATATTGTACAGGATTTTATTCTCAACAATATATAGATGATATCGCCCTCGTAATTGCTATGGGGATAGAAGAAGGTGAAAAAAACATTCTAAAATTAAGTGTACAAATAGCACTCCCTAGTAAAGAAGTAGGTTCTTCTGGCGAATCCGGCGGATCATCGGAAAACTCTACTAAAGTTCTTTCTGTAGAATGTACTAGCATAGATTCTGGAATTAATATATTAAATACTTTTATAAGTAAACGAATAAATTTGTCCCATTGTAAGGCTTTTGTATTTTCTGAATCAATTGCCAAAAAAGGAATATCTGAATATGTCTATGGTTTAATAAACCAATCACAAGTTAGACCTGATTCTAATATTATAATCTCGAAATGTTCGGCAGAATATTTCCTAAAAAACTCTAAACCATCATTAGATGAATTATCTGCTAAATATTATGAAACAGCTCCGTCCTCAAGCGAATACACAGCATACACAGAAAATATTAAACTAATGGATTTTTTTGCAGCAATAAATGATAGTTTTAGACAACCTCATGCAATATTAGGTTCAGTTAGTTCTAATAATGCAAATAGTTCAGCTAACTCAAATTCATCGTCTTCTTATAACCAATACTCATCAAATGAAAATGACTCAAACTATGTAGCAGGGCAAACCCCTGTAACTGACGGGACTGGAATTGAAAATGTAGGATTAGCAGTATTTGTAGATGATACATTAGTTGGGGAATTAAATGCTATTGAAACTGTATGCCACTCAATTATTAGTAATAAACTACAAACTTCTATTATAAGTATTTCTGATCCTTTTGATACAAATTCTACTATTGATCTATTTGTTAAATTTAAAAATAAAACAAAACGAAAAGTATCAATAGTTAATGGTTCACCCTATATTGAATGTGATGTTTCTCTAAATAGTAGAATATTATCTATGAATGAATCTTCTAAATATCTTGATGAAAATCAATTAAAAACTATTTCATCACATGTAAATTCTTATTTAGAATACCAATTAGAAAGTTATTTATATAAAACAGCAAAAGATTTTAAATCTGATATAGATAATTTTGGAAAAAATATCGTTAGTGAATTTCTAACTATTAATGATTGGGAAAAATTTGATTGGCTAAATCAATATCAAAATTCATTTTTTAAAGTTTCTGTAGACTGTAAAGTAAATTCAGGATTTTTATTATTAGAAGTATAATAAATATATGGTTTGGGGTGTTAATATGCTGATTTTTATTTTTATTTTAAGTTTATATATTAGTATAAAAACATTTTTTTATGCATTATATGAAATAAAAGAAAAAAATAATACTGCTGGAGGAATATTCATAGTACTTTTATCTATAGTGTCTTTAATTGCTCCCACAGTATTAGCTAGTATAAGATAAGAGGGTGTCCTATTTTGGGATACCCTCTTAAATTTATTACATATTATTATAATCTTTTATTTTCTTATACGCATATATTGATACAGCTATTCCTATTCCTATAAATACAAATATTGCATAATCTGATGCATCTCCAGCTTTTGGCATTGTTGTATTAGTATTTCTGTTTGTGGAATTAGTATTCCTATTGCTACTTGTATTAGTGTTTCTATTAGTATTTGTATTGCTATTTGTATTTGTATTTGTTGTCGTACTATTTGTTTGTGTATTTGTTGTAGATCCATTAGTAGGTGTTGTATTTTCTGTTTGAGTATTAGTAGAAGTAGAATTTCCACTTATTAAATCAGTTAAACTGCTAGAATTAGTACTTAAAGCATAAATTTTACTTTGCATACTAAAAATAATAGATACAACCAATATTCCTATAATCATCAATTTTAAATATAAACCTTTTTTTCTCATTTCATTCTTCCTTTCGTCTTTGGATTTATTTATGTATCTTAAATTAATACATTTAAATTTTACTATTATTTTTTGGTTAAGTCAATACATTTTATATATTTTTTTATTTTTTATGTATACTTATATTTTTTCTTGATCATAGTGCTCAAATAACATTATACATTAAATCTGAACAAAACCACGTCTCCATCTTGCATTATATAATCTTTTCCTTCTAGCCTTACTAGACCTTTTTCTTTCGCAGCAACCATACTTCCTTCTCTAATTAAATCATCATATGAAACAATTTCTGCTCTTATAAATCCTCTTTCCATATCTGTATGAATTTTTCCAGCTGCTTTAGGAGCTTTTGTTCCTTTTTTTATCGTCCAAGCTCTTACTTCCGGTTCTCCTGCAGTTAGAAAAGACATTAACCCTAATAAATCATAACTAGCTACAATTACTCTATCTAATCCAGATTTTTCTAATCCCATAGCTTCTAACATTTCTTTTTTTTCTTCTTTTTCTAAACTAGCTAATTCCTCTTCTATTTTTACGCATAATGGAATAACACTTGATTTTTCAGTACTAGCGAATTCTTTTATCTTTTTATAATTTTCATCATTTTCTACATCTGATAGTTGTTCTTCCGATACATTCGCAATATATAATACTGGTTTCATCGTTAATAAAAATGTATCTTTTATTAATTCTTTTTCTTCATCATCTAATTCTACTGTTCTCGCTGTTTTTCCTTCTTCTAGAGCCTCTTTGATTTTATTTAGAACATCTATTTCAGCTTGATATTTTTTATCTGCTTTAAGCCTTTTTTTAGCAGAATCAATTCTTTTATCAACAACTTCCAAGTCTGCAAATATAAGCTCTAAATTTATTGTTTCTATATCTCTCAGAGGTGATATGCTTCCGTCTACATGTACTATATTTGAATCCTCAAAACATCTTACTACATGTACTATACTATCTACTTCTCTAATATGAGATAAGAATTTATTTCCTAAGCCTTCGCCTTTGCTTGCACCTTTTACTAATCCTGCTATATCTACAAACTCAATTATAGCATGTGTAATTTTCTGTGTATTATACATTTTTGCTAAATTTTCTAATCTATCATCAGGTACTGGGACAACTCCAATATTAGGTTCTATAGTACAAAAAGGATAATTTGCACATTCAGCACCCGCATTTGTTATTGCATTAAACAACGTGCTTTTTCCTACATTTGGTAGTCCTACTATTCCTATTTTCATTTTTATAATCATTCCTTTCAAAGATCAAAAATATAATCTTGGAGCTTCCAACCGGGATTGAACCGGTGACCTCTACCTTACCAAGGTAGCACTCTACCTACTGAGCTATGGAAGCATATTTAAAATAGATATGGACATAAATTATGCCCTTATCTATTTTTATAATTCTATATTTTTAATAGCTTTTTTACGAATTCTCTGAATTGCATTATCTACAGATTTAACCGGGGTTTCTAGTTTCTCCGCTATTTGTATATAACTTTCTCCATTGATATATCTATTTAATACTTGCTTCTCAAATTTACTTAAATTATTATCTATTGCTCTTTCTACTTGCTTATAATACTCTTTTTTGGTAATTGTTTCTAATGGATCTTCTACTGTATTATCATTAAATTTATCTAACAAATCATGTTCTTCTTGATTATCATATGATGTATTTAATGATAATGATGTATTAAGCGGCATATGTTTTTGCCTATTAGATGTTTTTATAGCTGTTATTAATTGTCTTTCAACACACATATTAGCAAATGATTTAAACGAACTTTCCATATTTATATTATAATTCTTTATTGCTTTAAATAACCCTATCATTCCTTCTTGCATGATATCTTCTTTCTCAGCACCTATAATAAAATATTTTGATACTTTCATTGTTACTAATTCCTTATATTTGTCCATAAGAAATTCCAATGCTTCTTTACTTCCAGATTTTATTAACTCTATTAATTCATCATCACTTTTATTGCTATATGTATAATGTTCTTTAAACATATTGTTTGTATCCTCCTGTATATGAACTTGTATTTAAACGTATTATAATTCAGTAAAATTCTTAAGTCAATATAATTTTATTATAAATTTACTAGAATTCAACTTTTTCAGATAACCAATTTTCTAATTCATCAATTTTAACACGTACTTGTTCCATCGTATCTCTATCTCTTATAGTTACACAATTATCTTCTAAAGTATCAAAATCTATCGTCACACAATAAGGTGTACCAATTTCATCTTCTCTTCTATATCTTTTACCTATGCTTCCGGTCTCATCATAATCACACATAAATCTTTTAGATAATTTATTATGTATTTCTTGTGCTTTATCACTTAATTTTTTAGATAATGGAAGTATTGCTACTTTATATGGTGCTAAAGCTGGATGTAAGTGAAGAACAACTCTAGTATCTGATTCTCCAATTTCCTCTTCTTCATAACTATCACATAAGAAAGCTAGTGCTACCCTATCTGCTCCTAATGATGGCTCTATACAATATGGTACATATCTTTCATTTGTTTCTGGATCCAAATAATTAAAATCTTCTTTTGAATATTCCATATGTTGTTTTAAATCATAATCTGTTCTATCTGCAATTCCCCATAATTCTCCCCATCCAAAAGGGAATAAAAATTCAATATCTGTAGTAGCATTACTATAATGAGATAATTCTTCTTTTTTATGATCTCTTAAACGCATATTTTCTTCTTTCATTCCTAAACTCAATAACCAATCTTTGCAAAATTGTTTCCAATACGCATGCCATTCTAGATCTGTTCCAGGTTTGCAGAAAAATTCAAGCTCCATTTGTTCAAATTCACGAGTTCTAAATGTAAAATTTCCTGGTGTTATTTCATTTCTGAATGACTTTCCTATTTGTGCAATTCCCATAGGTAATTTTCTTCTTGTTGTCCTCAACACATTTTTAAAATTAACAAATATACCTTGAGCTGTTTCTGGTCTTAAATATATCTCGGATTTCGCATCTTCTGTTACGCCTTGGAATGTTTTAAACATTAAATTAAATTTTCTAATATCTGTAAAATTATGTTTTCCACAATTTGGACATGGTATATTATTTTGATTTATAAAGTTAACTAGTTCTTCATCTGACATACCATCAGCAATCATATCATTTCCATTTTCATGACACCATTCTTCTATCAATTTATCTGCTCTATGTCTTGTTTTACACTCCCTACAATCTATTAAAGGATCTGAAAATCCTCCTACATGTCCTGATGCAACCCATGTTTGTGGATTCATTAATATTGCTGAATCTAATCCAACATTATAATTAGATTCCTGTATAAACTTTTTTCTCCATACATTTTTTATGTTGTTTTTTAGTTCTACTCCTAAAGGTCCATAATCCCAAGTATTTGCAAGTCCTCCATATATTTCTGAACCTGGATATATATATCCTCTATTTTTACACAATGCAACTAATTTATCCATAGATTCTAATTTCATACTTTATCACTCCTATATTATTTTACATTTCTTGTAATCTTTGTTCTATCATTTTCAACATTTCTTCATACTTTGCAAGTTTTTCTTTTTCCTCATTTATTTTTGTTTCCGGTGCTTTATTTACAAAGCCAGGATTTGAGAGCATTTTACTAGCCCTTTTTATCTCAAATAGTATTTTTTCTTTTTCTCCTTCTAATCTTTTCTTCTCTTCTTCGATATTAACTAATTCTTCGGAAGGAATGTATACTTCAATATCTTTTGTTATTACAGAAATAGCTTTATCTGGTATATTTTCTTTATCGTCCTGTATTATTATTTCTTCTGCAAAAGCTAATTTCTCTAAAAATTCTACGGATTCTTTTATTACATTTTCATATTTATCAGTAACACAAATAAGTTTAGTCTTTTTAGATGGATGTACATTCATATTGTTTCTTATACTTCTTATTTCAATTATTATTTGTTTTATTTGTTCAAATTGTTCTTGTTCTTCTACAAATTCCATATTCTTATTATATTTTGGCCACTCACTAATCATAATACTTTCATCATTATTATACATTTTTGTATAGATTTCTTCTGTAACAAATGGCATTATAGGATGTAATAATTTTAATGATATGCATAATACTGTATTTAATACTGTTTGTATTGATCTCCTTGATGGATTTTCTTTATTAAACAAACGAGGTTTTACTACTTCTATATACCAATCACAAAAATCATTTCTTATAAAATCATATATTTTTTGAGTTGCAACTCCAAGTTCAAATTTATCTAAATTAGCTGTTACTTCTTTTACTAATGTATTACATTTAGCTAAAATCCATTTATCAACATAGCTTAAGTTTTCCATATCTTTAGATGTCAATTCTACTATATCTTTAGCATCCTCTAATTGCATTAAAACAAATTTTGATGCATTCCATAATTTATTTGCAAAATTTGATGCTGCTTCTAATTTTTCTGGCATATATCGTATATCATTTCCTGGTGATATTCCTAATATAAGTGAGAATCTAAGTGCATCTGCACCATATTTTTCTATAATTTCTAATGGGTCAATCCCATTTCCTAAAGATTTAGACATTTTTCTGCCTTGTGCATCTCTAACTATTCCATGTATAAAAACATGGTCAAATGGTTTTTCTCCCATATGTGCAAGTCCTGAAAATATCATTCTTGATACCCATGTCTGTATTATATCGTATGCAGTAACTAATGTATTAGTAGGATAAAAATATCTTAAATCTTCTGTATCATCTGGCCATCCCAATGTTGAAAATGGCCATAATGCAGAACTAAACCATGTATCCAAAGTATCTGTATCCCTAGTTAAACTTGTATGTCCACAATGCTCACATTTTTCCGGAGTAGTATCTGATACAGTTATTTTTCCACATTTATCACAATAATATGCTGGTATTTGATGTCCCCACCATATTTGTCTTGATATACACCAATCTCTTATATTTTCCATCCAATTGAAATATATTTTTTCATATCTTTCTGGCACAAATTTTATTGTACCATTTCTTACAGCTTCTATCGCCGGTTTTGCAAGAGGTTCCATTTTTACAAACCATTGATCAGATATCCTTGGTTCTATTGTATTATGACATCTATCACATTTTGCTACATTGTGTTTGTAATCTTCTATTTTTACTAATGCTCCAATCTCCTTTAACTTTTCTACTATCTTTTCTCTTGCCTCATATATATCCATTCCTGCAAATTCAGGACACAAATCATTCATTTTTAAATGTTCATCAAAAACTTCTATTATTTCCAAATTATGATCAATTCCTGCTTGATAATCATTCATATCATGCGCAGGTGTAACTTTTACACAACCTGTTCCAAATTCTGTCTCTACAAATCTGTCTCCTATAATTGGGATTTCTTTATGCATAATTGGAAGTATACAAGTTTTTCCTATTAAATCTTTATATCTATCATCATTTGGATTTACTGCAACTGCTGTATCTCCTAACATGGTTTCCGGTCTTGTTGTTGCAACTATTAGATACATATCTGAATCTGTAACTTTGTATTTTATATGCCATAAATGTGTAGGTTCCTCAGTATATTCTATTTCCGCATCAGATATTGATGTATTACATCCAGTACACCAATTTATCATTCTCTTTCCCTTATAAATTAAGCCTTCATCATACATTTTTTTGAATACTTTATATACTGCTTTTGATAAACCTTCATCTAATGTAAATCTTTCTCTTGTCCAATCACATGAACATCCTATTTTTCTAACTTGTGATGTAATCATTCCACCATATTCTTCTTTCCATTCCCATGCACGTTTCAAAAATTCTTCTCTTGTTAAATCAGATTTTTTTATTCCTTCTTCTTTTAATTTTGCAACTATTTTTGCTTCTGTTGAAAGTGCTGCATGATCTGTCCCTGGAAGCCATAAAGCATTATATCCTTGCATTCTTTTATATCTTATAAGCACATCTTGTATTGTATCATCTAATGCATGTCCCATATGTAACTTTCCTGTTATATTTGGTGGTGGCATCATAATTGTATAAGGTTTTTTCGTTCTATCATCAGATGGTTTAAAATAACCTTTGTTATTCCATTTCTCATATAATTTACTTTCAAATTCTTTAGGATTATATTTATTTTCTATTTTATGTTCTTTACACATTATTTTATCACGATCCTTTCGTGCTTGCATTATATATTGTTTTTGCTTATTTTGCAAGGTTTATTGGGTTGAAATTCAGATATTTTTTCTACACTCTCCAAAAAGAACACCATATGGTGTTCTTATCACTTTTATTGAGTTATTAATTTTTTATTAAGCTTATAATCTCTTTATTTTTTTAATCCAGTATACCCTCCTGCTACAACTGCTTTTTGTCCTTCTTCTGTTTCTAACCATTTCATTAATTTTCTAACATTACTATCTTGTGGTTCATCTTTTCTGCAAACTGCATATACAACTTTTGTCAATGGATATGTTCCATCTGCTATAGTTTCATCTGAAGGATAAACCCCATTTATAGATAAAAATTCCACATTATCTTTTACATATTGTTCTTTTGCATAAAGATATATTGAATATCCTATTGAATCTTTGGCATTTGAAAAATTTGATATAGCATCTATTATTCCTGCCATACTCTCAATTTTTAAACTTGCACTTTCTGGTTCTTTCATTTTCAAGTCTTTCATAACCATTTTTTCCATTAAATTTTGACTTCCTGAATTAGCTTCTCTTTGATATGCTATTATCTGTGCATCTTCTCCTCCAACTTCTTTCCAATTTGTAATTTCTCCTGTATATATTTTTTGTATTTGCTCCAAAGTTAAAGATTTTACACTGTTTTGCTTATTGATTATAAATACAAATCCATCATATCCAATACCTTGCATTTCAAATTCTACTTCTGCTTCCTGAGCTTGTTTTAATATATCATCAGATGGTTCTGATACAAATATTAAATCTAATTCTTTGTTTATTAGTTCTTCATATACTTCTGCTGTATTTCCATGAGTATTTTCATCTAAAAATGCTTGTGCCTGTTCATCTGTATATCCAAACATATACTTAGTTATTTGACCAATCATTGGTAACATTGCTGTTGCTCCATCAACCTTTGGAAATTCAGCTTCTGTTAATTTAAGATTCTCTCCTGAATCCTCTTGTATCTCTTCTACTTCAGGTTCTTGTACAACCTGAGCACTTTCATCTTTTTTCATGTAAGTTAAATAATACCATACTCCTGTTATAATTAAACCTAAAATAATTATAATTAATATAACTGTACCTAAACTAATTTTTACTTTCTTTTCTTCCATTTGATTTTACCCCTTTCTTTTTCTTCTGTGATTTAATTATTAAAATACATACGCAAATTATTATTAATCCTGAAATTGTACCTAATACTATAACATCCCTATTTTTTTCAAATATTTCTCTTATATTAAATTGTTCTGTTGTAACTAAAGTTCCTTCTTCCTGAACTTCTTCTACAACTTCTGGTTCTTCTATATCGTCTATAATAACTACACTTGCTATCTCTTGTTCTATTTGATTTTTTGTAGTCTCATTTTTTTCTCTATTTTGTTTTATTAATGTTTGTGCTCTAGAAGTTTCCATAGCTGACTTTAAAGTTTTTCTAGTTCCAACTCCTCCAGCATAAAAGCTCTCTATGAAATATTTACCATTTTCTTGTATTCTATAAAATCTAGCCCTTGCAACAGCTGGTACTTCACAATAATTTGCCATATCTTCATTATTAAATTTTTTTACACAATCTGTATAATATCTCTCAATATTATCTGTATATCCAGATACATTGTCTTTATCTAGAAATGCTCTTGCTATTCCTCTATCTTCATCTTTATAATATGCAATTATTCCACTAATTACTTCTTCACTCTCACTATTTGGATATACATGTTTAGTCATAACATTTCCATCATATATTATAATTCTTATATACATATCTGTATTCATCATATTTACATATTCAATTTTTTCTTGTTCTGTAGCATCTATTCTATTTCCATCTATATCCATTCCAATATATATAATTTTCGCTGCACCATATATATCTTCCCATGAAATGGGTGCTTTTAATATTTCCCATTCACTTGTTTTTACATCTTTTAAAGCTGATGATATATCAGTATCATAATCAAAATCTTTACCTGTAATATTTTTTTGTATATATAGATCTTTATCTCCTTCAGATTCAAGATATTCTACACATATAGTTTTTCCAACTAACATATCTTCATTTGAATATTTATCAGGATACATATAAGATTTTATTAATGGTCTTTTATTTTGCTGATAATCTCCAAACCCTCCTACTCCAAAATCATATTTTGAAGTTTTTCCATCTTTGTATAATTGTTTTACTTCTATATAATCTAATATTGCACTACATGATGCCTCTAATGAGATAAAATTCTCCCAATTATATTCAATTCCTTTTAATCTTGATATGGTTTTATTAATATTAATGTATTCACTATCTATATCCTTAGTATAATCTATACTAATACCATTTGTTATCCATTCTTTGGAATTTTCTACTATAAATTGTTCAATTTCATTTAATTCATATTCTCTACTATATTTCAAATCTGAATACGTATCTTTTTCTATGATTATATCTTTTGTTAAATTATTTACTGTAAAATTATAATATCTTACAGATATGGTATTATTCTCAAATGTATAATTATATGGATAAATTGCCTTAACTAATGGAATATCCTCTTCTTCTACAATTATATCGACTTTTAAAGCTTTTACTAACTTTCCTTTTAAACTATCTAAACTATATTTTATAATTCTAGCATTTTTAAGGTTGTTTTCAGTATTGTACTGTATTTCTATTTTTTTAACTGCACCTGGATCAGCTTTTATAGTAAATTTATAAATACCATTTTCATCTTTTATATATTTAGTATTTAAATTATTTACAACTATTGACAAATCTTTTATTTGAGTAGCAAGTTCATTGTTTTCTAGCTGTATTTCAACCTCTTGTTCTATTTGTGTATCCGATGTGTTTCTAATCAAAAATATATTTTTTACATTTGATGTAGTCGTATCAATTGTCACTTCATTTAATAAAATCTCCATATTATCCATTTGCTTTATATCTATACTTGTCCCATCATAATAGTTAGAAGCATATGAATTAATTACTAACACTAGTATTGTAATAATACATATAATTACTATTTTTTTAATTTTCATATTTATCCCCTTTTTTCGTTTGTTTTTTACACAATAAATAGAACATTACTAATTTTGACTGTCAAGTGAACTTTAAGGAACGTCCCTAAAGTTCACGCTTCTAATGCTTTTATCTTGTCTCTAATTTCCGCCGCCTTTTCAAATTCCATGTTACTTGCATATTTAAGCATTTCATCGGTCAATTTATTAATAATATCTTTAATATCTGCTTCTTTAGATATATTATATTCTTCTTGAACATCTTCTACTATAGTTGCTTTTATTGTCTCTCTTACAGATTTTTGTATTGTTTTTGGTGTTATTCCATGTTCTTTATTATATGCCTCTTGTATTGCACGTCTTCTATTAGTTTCTGATATTGCTTTTTCCATACTTTCTGTTAATTCATCTGCATACATTATAACTTTACCTTCAGTATTTCTAGCAGCACGACCTATTGTTTGTATTAAAGAACGTTCTGAACGAAGAAAACCTTCTTTATCTGCATCTAATATTGCAACTAACGATACTTCTGGTATATCTAACCCTTCTCTCAAAAGATTAATTCCAACTAATACATCGAATTTTCCAAGTCTTAAGTCACGTATAATTTCCATTCTTTCCAATGCTTTAATTTCAGAATGCATATATCTTACTTTCATATCTATACCTGCTAAATATGATGTTAAGTCCTCAGCCATTTTTTTGGTAAGTGTGGTTACTAATACCCTTTCGTTTCTCTCTGTTCTTATTTTTATTTGCTCAATCAAATCATCAATTTGATTTTCTATTGGTTTTACTTCAATCTTTGGATCTAATAGACCTGTTGGTCTTATTATTTGTTCTACTACGTTTTCCTTAGAATGCTCTTTTTCATATTCTGCGGGTGTAGCACTAACAAATATACATTGATTTATTCTTTCTTCAAACTCATTAAATTTTAAAGGTCTATTATCTAATGCAGATGGTAATCTAAATCCATATTTTATTAAAGATTCCTTTCTTGCTCTATCTCCATTATACATTGCTCTAACTTGTGGAATTGTAGCATGTGATTCATCTATTAATAATAGAAAATCATCTGGAAAATAGTCAAATAAAGTGAATGGTGGACTACCTTCTGCCCTTCCACTAATATGTCTAGAATAATTTTCTATTCCCTGACAGAATCCAGTTTCTTTCATCATTTCTATATCGAAATTGGTTCTTTCTTCAATTCTTTGTGCTTCAATCAATTTATTATTATCTTTAAAATATTTTATTCTTTCTTCTAATTCTTGTTCTATTGTACTAATTGCTCTGTCCATTTTATCTGCAGTTGTAACATAATGTGAATTAGGAAATATCATCACATGTTTTCTCTGTCCTTCTGATTTTCCTGTAATAGGGTTTATTTGAGATATTTTTTCTATTTCGTCTCCCCAGAATTCTACTCTTATTGCACTTTCACTCTGATCTGATGGATATATTTCTACAATATCTCCTTTTGCTCTAAATGTTCCTCTTTTAAAATCTAATTCATTTCTCGTGTATTGCATATTTATTAATTTTTTTAATACTTCATTTCTCTCTTTTTTCATTCCTGGTCTTAATGACACAATCATATTTTCATAGTCTATTGGATCTCCTAGTCCATATATGCATGATACAGATGCAACAATTATTACATCTTTTGTTTCAAATAATGCGGCTGTTGCTGAATGTCTTAATTTGTCAATTTCATCATTTATAGATGAATCTTTTTCTATATATGTATCTGATGATGCAATATATGCTTCTGGTTGATAATAATCATAATATGAAACAAAATATTCAACACTATTTTCTGGGAAGAATTCTTTGAACTCTGAATAGAGTTGTCCAGCAAGTGTTTTGTTATGTGCCAGTACTAGTGTTGGCTTCTGAACTTGCTGAATAACATTTGCCATTGTAAATGTTTTTCCAGAACCTGTAACACCTAAAAGGGTTTGAAATTTCTTTCCTTCTTTTATTCCTTTTGATAGGTATTCTATTGCTTGTGGTTGATCGCCTGTTGGCTTGTAATCTGATACTAATTTAAACATCTATTTTCTCCTAATCTATAACATATAATAGAATCTTATTCATTTATCATGAATTTTGCCCCAATGCTTTATCAACTTTTACTAGCTCATCTCTAATCTTAATATGTTGAGGGCATACTTGTTCGCACTTACCACATTTAATACATTCTGCTGCAGATTTCTTGCCATGTCCTCCAACTAACCATTCCTCTTGATGCTTAGCTCCTGCTAAATCATCATATAGTGTTAGTATATTCATTGCTGTAAAAGATCCTGATATTCCTATATTCATAGGACATACTTTTGCACAATAATTACAAGTAGTACATGGAATTAATGGAATTTTACTTAGCTCTTCTTGTGCTTTTTTTATTGTATTTTCCTCATTTTCAGATAAATTTTTAAAATCTTTCATATATGATAAATTGTCTTCCATTTGTTCTATATTGCTCATTCCAGACAATACTGTAATAACTCCATCAAGATTTGCTGCGAACTTGATTGCCCAAGATGCAAAAGACATATTAGGATTTGCTTTTTTTAGAACTTCTGCTACTTTCTCTGGTGGATTTGCAAGCATTCCTCCTTTTACTGGTTCCATTATAATAACCGGTTTTCCATATTTTCTAGCCATCTCATAACAAGCTCTTGACTGTATTGCCGGATTTTCCCAATCTGCATAATTAATTTGAAGTTGAACAAATTCCATTTCAGGATGTTTTTTCAAAATTTCTTCTAATTCTTCTGGAGTAGAATGGAAGGAAAATCCTACATGTTTTATTTTTCCTTCTTTTTTCATTTCTTGAACAAAGCTCCACATATCGAAATCATCAAATGCTTTTGTTCTAGATTCTCCTAAATTATGTAATAAATAAAAATCAAAATATCCTGCTCCTGTTTGTTTTAATGATGTTTCAAATTGTGCTATTGCATCTTCTCTTGTTTTACAATTTATCCATGCAGCATTTTTAGTTGCAAGTTTAAAACTTTCTCGTGGATATCTTTCTACTAATGCTTGTCTAATTGCATCTTCACTTCCACTATAAGCCCATGCTGTATCAAAATAAGTAAATCCTTCTTTTAAAAACATATCTACCATTGTTTTAGTTTGTTCTATATCTATTTTTCCATCCTTTTGTGGTAATCTCATTAGTCCAAATCCTAATTTTTTAATTTCTTCTCCTAAATAACTCATTTTTTATTACCTCATATTTTTCAAACTCATTATACATTTTTGATCATATCATAGTGGCAAATGTTTTTCAATAAACTTAGATAAAAAAAGAAGCACTTTTTTCCTCTTTGTTTCATATATTTATTTAGGTGTTTATTATGAAATGTTTTTTTATTTCCAAAAAATCCATTATCTTATTAACTATAGCCTGTTTAGTTATTTTATTCTATAATATGTCTTTTTCAACAAATAACAATTTAGATTATACAATTCCTGAATTACAATATACTCTTAATGAGCTATATGATTCTACTGAAAAAGTTGCATATTTAACATTTGATGATGGACCTAGTACAAAAGAAACAGAAAAAATACTAGATATACTAAATAAAGAAAATATTAAGGCTACTTTTTTTGTTATAGGAAAAAAAGTTAAAGAGCAACCAAATATTGTAAAAAGAGCATATGAAGAAGGTCATTACATAGCTAATCACGGATACAGTCATAATAACTCTGAATTATATAAGAATTCTCAAACCTTTATAAGCGAAATTAAAAATACAGATTTAGAAATATCAAAAGCTATTGGTGTAGATAATTATCATTCACAAATTTTTAGATTTCCAAATGGATATATTGCCCCTATATATAAATCTCAAAAAAAGCAAATGTTGACAGAATTGTATAAAATAGGTTATTCATATATTGATTGGAATTGTCTAAATAAAGATTCAGAAATTAAATATAGTAACTCCCAATTACTTAATAATTTAAAGCAATCCTGTAAAAACAAAAATACTCTAGTTATTCTAATGCATGATACAGGTGATGTTAATAATTCTTCTGAGGTATTATTAGATTCTATTACTTATTTAAAAAATGAAGGATATACTTTTAAAAATTTTTATGAGCAAATACAATAAACAGTAGCACAAATAGGATTTTGTGCTACTGTTTATTAAAATCTTATAATACTATTATATATTTCTATTGCATAATTATCTGTCATTCCAGATATATAACTTATTATTGCTCTATAATAATCCTTTTCATTTTCCATATTAAATATAACATCATTTTTCAAATTTTCTCTACGTTGTAAATTCCAATAACTTGATAGCCATTCTTCAAACCCTTTTATTAATTTAGGATAATATTTTTTCATATCATTCATCTTTTTAGTTGTTTTATTTCCAGCATAAGTTTGTTTTAATATATCATATATTTCATTTATTACTAATTTAAAGTATTTTATTGATGGATTCATCCTTTCTGATAAATAAATCTTTTTATAATTAAATAATTTTATTTCATTTAATGTTTTAAAGGCTTTATCAGAAAATTTCAGTCCTTCTTCTTTAGATGAATTTTGACATAAATCATATATTAAATTATTAATTATAATTGTATTATTAATTACTTCATTAGAATCATATCCTAATAAATCATACAATTCTCCTAAATGTTCATCTAAAATTCCTAAAGTTATTGCATCTTGTATATCTCTTCCTATGTAAGATATTTTATCAGCTATTTTTACAATACACCCCTCCCATGTATATGGAGCATATTGATTTGGACTTGTATACTCATTTAAATCTATATATTCATCTCTTGGTTTTAATGCATTTTCATCAATTTCACCACAATGAGATATAATTCCATCTCTTACTGCATATGTTAAATTTAAATTTTGTTTATTTTCCAAATTATCCTCTAATAATTCTATTTTATCAACACATTGAACCCCATTTTTTTCATGCCAAAATGTCTCTCCTATGTCTCTTTTAGATATTTCTGACAAAATTCTTTCTCCTTGATGTCCAAATGGACTATGTCCTAAATCATGTGATATTGCTATTGCTTTTGTAAGCTCTAGATTTAGTCCAAAGTAATTTGCTAGTGTATAACTAATAGAATCTACATGTGTAACATGTTCTATCCTTGTACAAATATGATCATTTTCAGGTGAGAAAAAGACTTGAGTTTTATGTTTTAGTCTTTTATAAGCATTACTATGTATTATTCTTGTATAATCTCTTTCAAATTCAGATCTAATATCATTATTTCTCTTATACAGTTCTTTTTCCCTTTTTATCATATTATTCCATTTTGGATTATTGGGGTTTGCAGCATATTCTTCAAATAATTTTTCCATTCTTATCTCCTTTTACAATACTTTAATAAGTTCTCCCATATCCTTTCCCTGAACCTCAGGTATTTTTATTATTTCAAATTTTGCTATTTTATCTCCAAATTTAATTTCTATTATATCTCCCACTTTTACTTGATAACTTGCTTTTACTTCTTTTCCATTTACACTTACTCTTCCACTATCAACCGCTTCATTTGCAATTGTTCTTCTTTTTATAACTCTTGATATTTTTAAAAATTTATCTAATCTCATTTCTTCTTCCTTTCTCAAAATTTAACTTCTATTTCTTTATTTAAATATAATGAATAAATAATTGTTCTATCCACTTTTTTACTTAATGATTTTTCAAGCGCCAATTTGTACAATTTAAGTTGTTCACTATATTTATTAACAAGTTCTTCTCCTGTTTTCACATAATCAGTTTTGTAATCTACTAAAATCAATTTACCTTCCCTATTTATATAATATAAATCTATAATTCCTTGTACTAATACTGGCTCATCTGGATTTTGATCTTCTATTTGTTTAGCAGATATATTAATATAAAATGGTTGCTCATTATATACTTGTTTTGCTTGTCTTAATTCTTTAAATAACTTTGATTTTGTAAATTCATACAATTTATTAATATTAATACTTTCTTTTTCTATTTGTGTTATAATATCATTTTTTTGTAGATCTTCCACCAATTCATTTATCATTTCTTTTGTGTATTCTTTTTTATTATTCAATTTCTGAATACATAGATGCATCAAAGTTCCCTTTCTTGCTTGTGAAACTTTTTCTGTTTCCTTCATAAATTTAGGGATTTCCATTATTATTTTATGCTCTTCTTGTTTGTCTTGTTTTATTTTAGTAACTGAAGATTTTACTGGTATGTCAGTTATATTTTCATACTCATATTTCCATTCTAATTTTTCTTTTATTTTACTTTCTAATGAAATATTTTTATCTTTTCTTATTTCTAGTTTTTCTATTTCTTCGTGTGATTGGATAGGAATTTCTCCTTTATCTATTATTTCTAAATTACATATTTGTTTAGCATCATTATTATATAAAAATACCAATTCCAACCAATCTAAATATTTTTTATATTTTCCAATAATATTTTTATTTATTTTTCCTTCTTTTTCTCCATAGACTTCAATTAAATCACGCTTTTTCTTTAAATCTTTTTCTGCATCATTACTAGTTCCAGTTATTATTAATTTTTCTTTTGCCCTTGTTAATGCAACATATAATATTCTCATCTCTTCTGCTATATTTTCTTGTTTTGATTTTATTTTTATTGCTTCTTTTGCAAGTGTATTATATTCTATCCTTCTTTTAGCATCTATATACTTTGGACCAAATCCTAAGTCTTGATGTAATAAAATTGGTTCGTTTAAATCTTGCATATTAAAGCTTTTTCCTGTTTGGCTTAAAAATACGACAGGGAACTCTAATCCCTTACTTTTATGAATACTCATTATCCTCACAACATTGTCATTTTCTCCCAATATTTTAGCAGCTCCCATATCATTATTAGTTAACTGTAATTTATCTATAAAATTTATAAAATTATATAATCCTTTAAAACTTTCTGATTCATATTTTTTTGCTTTTTCAAATAACATTTTTAAATTGGCTTGTCTTAATTTACCATTACTCATTAATGTTACATAATTGTAAAATCCTGTATCTGTATATATATTCCATATTAATTCATCTAATGGTTTATATTTTTCTTCCTGTCTCCATTTTTCTAGTTGCTTAAAAAATTCTTCTATTTTTTCTCTAAGCTGTTTGCTTACTTGTACTAAACATTTTTTCATTGCATAATAAAAACTATCATTTTTATCTGCTAATCTAATCTCTACTAATTCATTATCTGTAAATCCACCTATATAAGATCTCAGTACTGTAACTAAAGGTATATCTTGTAATGGATTTTCTATTATCCTTAATAATGACATAATTGTTTGAATTTCTATTGAATTTAGATATTCTGAAGAAGTATCACTGTATACTGGAATATTTAAATTTGATATTTCTTCCTCAAAAACAGGTGCACTTTTGTTTGTTGAACGTAATAAAACAACTATGTCTTTATAAGTTATTTCTCTATACCCATCTTTCTTATCGTATATCATTTTTCCGCTTTTTATTAATTCTTGTATTTTTCTAGCAACAAATTTTGCTTCTATTTGTACTTTTTCTAATTGTTCAAAATCATTATTTTCCTCTTCTTCTGAATCCTCTACATTTTTTAAATCTATTATGTTTATATCTGTTTTTCCTGCTATTAACTCATTTTCCGATTCATCATATTTTGCACCCAAATATAAGTATTCATCCTGGTTATAGTCAATATCTCCTAATTCTTTACTCATAATATTTTCAAATACTAAATTTGTTATATTTAATATATTATCTCTACTTCTAAAGTTTTTAAACAATTGAATTTTTAAATTATCATTGTTCTCTAATTTATCTTTAAGTTTATAATTATTATATTTTTCTAAAAATAGTTCTGGTCTAGCCTGTCTAAATTTATATATACTTTGTTTAACATCTCCAACCATAAAAACATTATTACCAGAAGATATGCTATTCAATATATATTCTTGTACTAAATTACTATCTTGATATTCATCTATTGCAATTTCTTTGAATTTTTCTTTATATCTTTTACATACTTCTGAACTTACAATCTCACCATTCTCATCTATATCCACAAGTATTTGTAAAGCAAAATGTTCTATATCATTAAAATCTATTATATTTTTTTCTCGTTTTTTTTGCGAAAACCTTTGCGTGAATTCGTTTATTATCTTCCTAATGCTATCCAATATTTTATACATTGAATTTATATCCTGATATACTTCTTTAGATGAATATATAAATTTACTATCCATTAAAGTTTTGAAACTTTTTTTAATTTCATCCCTTATTTCTTTTGCATCATTTTTCAACTCATTTGTTACCTTTTTATCTACTGGCCATTTAGTAAATTTAATCTGATTATATTTTTCGTATGCAGAATCCCAATTATTTAAACTATTTTTTATATTTGTAATACAATATATATCTTCTTGAATTACACTTGTAAACTTATCCAATTCATCAAATAGCTTCATCTTATTTTTAATATTTTCTAATCTTAAAATATAATCATTTAGCTCATCTTCTATATTTGACACTATAATATTTCCCCAAATTGATTCAGAAAAATTATCTGATATTTGGTTAAACATTTCTACTTTCTCATTTAACCATTTATCTGGAAATGGTGCACTTCCGAATATATCTATATATTTTTAATATTAATTCTTTTAATGGTTCATCATCTCTATATCCAGTATATATATCTACTAATTCTAAAAAATCTTTATTATTATCTATATATTTTTCCTCAAATATATCTTCTATTACTTCTTGTTTTATCATTTCTATTTCAGATGTATCTGCAACTCTAAAATTTGCTGAAATATCCAATTCGTAAAAATTATTTCTTATAACATCTAAACAGAATGAATGTATTGTACAAATACTAGCTTTATTTATTAAACTAAGTTGTTTTTGCATATTTGTATCATCTGGATTTTCTTCTATTTTTGAATATATAGCATCTAAAATTCTTTCTCTCATTTCACTTGCTGCTGCATTTGTAAATGTTACTACTAAAATCTTATCAATATCCACGCCTTCATTTATAACTTTATTTATTATTCTTTCTACTAATACCGCTGTTTTTCCACTTCCAGCCGCTGCAGCTACTAATATATTTTTTCCTTTTTCATTTATTGCTAATAATTGTTCATCTGTCCATTTTACATCTGCCATTTTTATTTAGCTCCTTGATTATTTTTTTCTAATTCTATCATATTGTATATAAATTATCAATAAATCTATTGTGCTTGTTTTACTTTAATAGTATAATAATTCTAGCTTAAGATATACTATAATTAGGAGGTGAAATTTATGGTTATGGAAGAACAAAATAAATTACTTTCAAAATCTTTTTTCTGGATGTTCTTAGGAATACTTGGTACTGCAGCTGTTGCATTTTATACATACCAATCTGGTTTAATAGTATCCCTATTAGAAAATAATGCATTTACAACATTACTAATAGTTGAACTTATTGTTGTTTTATTATTTTCATTTCTATTCAGAAAACTATCTTATCAAATAGTAGCATTACTCTATTTTATATATGCAATGATTAATGGTTTAACTTTTTCAACTTTATTTGCAACTTTCGAATTAAATTCAATAGTTTATGTTTTTGTAGCCGCAAGTGTTATTTTTGCTATTTTTGCATGGATAGGCGCAAAAACAGACAAAGATTTATCTAATTGGTCAACTTTATTAATGCCTGTACTTATTGTTGGAATAATTTTAAGTTTACTTAACCTATTTGTATTTCGTAGTAGTATGTTGGATATTATATTAGATTGGGTTATATTATTCTTATTTTTTGGACTAACAATTTATGATGTAAACAAACTTAAACAATTACAAGGCGAAGAATATGCAAATGATGAAAAACTATATATTTATTTTGCGATGGAATTATATTTAGACTTTATCAATATCTTTATTCGTCTCCTATCTATTTTCGGTAGATCAAGAGATTAACTTTAAGGGAAGCATAATTTTCTGCTTCCCTTTATCTATATTGTGCATTTACCTTTACTAATCCGTCTAATTCATTTTCATCAAAATTAAACTCTTTATTCTTTCCATTAAATAAACAAACATAAACATTTGAAAAAGCTCTATCTCTAAATACAGTTCCATCATTTTTCTCTTTGTCCATACTAAACATCTAAATATTCCATTTTTTCCTCCTATATATTAAAAACTTTACAGTCTAGTTAAATCTAAAATCCATTCAATCCAACCTCTAATTGTTGATGCTCTTCTTTTATAGGTGCTATCACTTTCAACATTATACAAATCACAGTGTTTCATTATATCAATTGTATCAAAAAGACTAGGTCTTTCTGTTCTTTCAAAATATAATCTTAAATATTCATAAAAAACCTTGTGTTTTAATATCAATTTAACAAATTCCAATTGTCTTTGCTTGTATCTTAGGTTTAAAATTCTTTTTCCCATTTCAGTTAATTCGAATATTATATTTCCATCATTTCTATCCTTA
>CALXJL010000001.1 GCA_944388615.1 uncultured Clostridia bacterium | reverse complement strand
CACTTTAGCTCAGTTGGTAGAGCAACTGACTTGTAATCAGTAGGTCGTCCGTTCAAGTCGGACAAGTGGCTCCAAAAGGTCATTAATTTTGAGTAATCTTAATTTTTGGCTTTATTTTTTTATAATAGGAGGACTAATTATGTCTGTAGCAATAGTAACAGGAGGAGCAAAAGGAATTGGAAGGGCAATAGTAGAAAAATTAGCCAAAAATAATCACAAAGTAATTATTCATTATAATACATCTAACATAAAGGCAGAAGAATTAAAAAAAGAATTAATTAATAAAGGTTTTGTTGTAGATATATTTAAAGCTGATTTAACAAAAAGAGAAGAAGTTATAAATTTAGTAGAATATACAAACAAAACATTTGGTCAGGTAGAAATATTAGTAAATAATGCTGGAATAGATCAAATAAAACTTTTTACAGAGATTACAGATTTAGATTGGAATACAATGATTAATACAAATTTGAATTCAGTATTTTATTTAACACAAGAAATTACTAAAAAAATGATAAAAAATCATAATGGCTGTATTATAAATATTTCATCAATATGGGGAATTGTTGGGGCATCTTGTGAAGCGCATTACTCAGTTACTAAAGCTGGAATTGATGCATTAACAAAATCATTAGCAAAAGAATTAGCTCCATCTAATATAAGGGTTAATTCGGTAGCTCCTGGAATGATAGATACAGACATGAATAAGTGTTTTTCAGAAAAAGAAATTGAAGAAATAAAAAAAGAGATACCATTGGGAAGAATAGGAACAGTTGAAGAGGTTGCAAGTTGTGTAATGTGGTTAATAGAAAATAAATATATGACTGGTCAAATAATTTCACCAAATGGAGGATGGGTGATTTAAATATATACTGATAAAACAAAGTGAACTTTATTTATCGAATAATAAAATTTTTGAGAACAAACTAAACGAGGTATAAAAATATTTTTTATACCTCGTTTTTTTAATCATTATTTGTAACTTTTCTTTTATAATTTCCAGATACTAATCTAGGAACAGCAATTAATATCTTATATAAAGCAATACGAATCTTTTTACTCCAAATATAAGATTTTCTAAGTCTTTTTGGAGATGACTCAATTAATGCTGTTGAATTTGAACCATCTGTATTAACTGATTCAGAAATAAAATCTATCTTTTCTATTGGAAATATATAGTTATTTCCTTCATTATTATCCCACTTATTATTAGAATTTTTAAAGCAGAAATTTAAAGTTTCACTTTCAATAACATCTATTTCAGCTTGAAATCCTAATTCAGTTTTTTCCATTTTTATATCAGATACATTATCCCAGTTTAAACCATAACCATAATGCATAAACACTTCTTCTGATCCATCTTGGAATAGAGCTCCTGTATATGATATTTTTACTTTTGTGTTTCCAACTAATTTATCTGTATTAAAGAATATATTTTTAACTAATTCCATAATGACAACTCCTTATTTTATCTTTTGTAGTGTCATTATATTATTAAATAATCTTTTTTTCAATACATTTTGACAAAAAAACTATTACAATTATATTTCAAATGTGTAATATAATTGTAATAGTTTTAAATAACAAATATTAAAATAAAATTAATGAATTAATCTATATGTTTAGTTCCAATAATTTTACCTAAAATTTCAAAATTATCATCATATGAAAGCTTAATATCAGGTATGTTTTCTTTATTAGCTCTTAAAACAATATCATGTTTATGCATAATGAACTGTCTTATTACAGTATCTCCATTTATATTAAACAATCCGAAATCCTTATGATCTAGCGGTGAATTTAATTCAACAAAAGCATAATCTCCAACATTAAATTTAGGACACATATCGTCTGAAGTAATTTTAAAGGCAAACATTGATGAATACATTTCTTTTGGATAAGAAATAAATCTGGGAATATCATTAAAAATAGGAAGTTTATCGTATACTACATGATTTATAGCATTATATTTTTTCTGATCTTCAGTTAGTTCAGTATTAAGCATACATTGTAGTGGGAAATAAGGAACATCTAGAGCTTTGCTAATAATTGACAAAGATTTTTGACTTGGATGTCTCTTATTATTTTCTAAATGACGAATATGACCTTGATCTAGTTCAGTAATTTGAGAAAGACATTTTTGAGTTATTCCTTTATCATTTCTTATTCTTTGAATCAATTTTCCAATCATTGACTTGCCTCCGAAATTAATTAAAATAATATAAACATTTTGTTATAGCATTATTTTTAAAAATTATTTTTCCTCTTTCCTGTAATTTATACATAAACACATCTGAATTATTAACATATGTACAAAATTCACTAATACCAGAAAAGAAATTTCTAATATCAGAGAGATTAGTATTTAAATTTTTAAAAACTAGGTAATAATAATTATTGTATGAATATAACAATATACTTTTAGCTATTTTTAATTTAGAATATATCGTATTATTAGATACAAAATTAGAAAATTCACAAAAATCATCAAAACAATCGAATTTATATACTAAATTGTTTGAAGACATAGACACTTTTTTTCTTCTAACTTTAACTTTTTTCCTTATATGTAAATCTGATGTATTATCAGGAAGAAGTTTAGTTACAGTAAATATAAAATCTCCTCCAGACATAGCTAATGTTTCTATTCTTATTTTACAATCTTGTGTTATAAAACCAATTTCTTTTTCTGCTTTATCTAGAATATTTAAAAACAAATCTTGAGATTCTGCAGAATTAGTCATAAAAGAATGAAAATCTATATGTTCTTTTATTAAATCTTCAGGAGTTAAAATTACTCTTATTTTAGTGTCACTAACTTTTTCAAATTTCATTATTTCAACCACCTCTTCTATTATTAAGCAAATATATTTATTATTATTATACTATGTATAATGCAAAATTGAAACGAACAATATATGGAAAATATAAAATATTTTACTTAAAAAACTTAAAGTTAGTAAAATATATAACATATAAATACTAAAAATAAAAGAGAAAATAAAATAAATATTAAAATTTTATATATTGTATTGAAAAATACTATAAAAAAATATATAATACAAAAAAATGTAAAAGCAAAACAAAATCAAAGTTCCGTAAGATAAGGAGAGAGAAACATGGCAACAAAAGAAAAGAATTTTTGGATACTATTGGTATTTTTATTATCAGGACTAGTTATTGGAGGATTAATTGGAGAATTAACATCAAAAATAGATGCACTTTGGTGGTTATCATATGGACAAACATTTGGATTAACTCAGCCGGTACCTTTAGATTTACAGGTAATAAAATTAACATTTGGAATATCTTTCAAAATTAATATATCAAGTATATTAGGTATGATACTTGCTATATTTATATATAAAAAAGTGTAATTGGGGGTTGTTTTGAAAGGAGAAAAATGCCTATAAAAATAAAAGAACTTCCAGCTTCAGAAAGACCATATGAAAAAATGGAAATGTATGGAGCAGAAAAGCTTTCTAATTCGGAATTATTAGCAATTATAATAAAAAGTGGTACAAAGGAAAAAACTTCAGTTCAAATAGCACAAGAGATATTATCACAAGGTATGGATAGTAAAGAACAAAATTTGAAATTTCTACAAGATATAACAATCCGTGAATTAACTAGTATAAAAGGAATTGGAAAAGTAAAAGCAATACAATTAAAAGCAGTATGTGAATTAGCTAAAAGAATGTCAATTCCAATAAATAATACAATAGTAATAAGAACTCCAGAGGATATAGCTGAAATATTAATGGAGGAATTAAGATTTGAAAAAAGGGAGATAATTAAATTAGTTTTATTAAACTCGAAAAATATAATAATAAAAATGAAAAATATAAGTATAGGAGGAGTAAATAAAGCTTGTATAGATATAAAAGACATTCTAAAAGAAGCAATAAATTTAGGAGCACCTAAAATTATACTTATACATAATCATCCAAGTGGTGATTCAACACCAAGTAATGAAGATATATTAACTACTAAAAATATAATAGAAATAACAAAAATCTTAGGAATACAATTATTAGATCATATTGTTATTGGAGATGGTAATTTTACTAGTATATTTAGAAAAATATTTTTGCAAAGTTAAGTAAGTGTAAGAGAGGGAGGAAAAGTGAAGTTTAAATTGTTTACAGTAGGAACAAAAGATATAGGTATAGATTTAGGAACATCAAATATAATAGTTACACTAAGTAACAAAGGAATAGTATTAAAAGAACCATCTGTTGTTGCAATTAAAGAAAAAAGTGGTGAAGTATTAGCAATAGGAAAAGAAGCAAAAGAAATGCTAGGAAGAACTCCTACAGGCATAAAAGCAATAAGACCAATGCAACATGGAGTTATAGCAGATTTTACAGCAACTCAAATATTATTAAAAAATATAATAAGTAAAATATGCAAAGAATATAATATAATAAGACCTAGGGTAGTAGTAGGAGTTCCTACGGGAATAACGGAAGTAGAAGAAAGAGCAGTAGAAGAAGCAGTATTACAAGCTGGTGCTAAAGAGGTATATCTAATTGAAGAACCAATGGCAGCTGCAATAGGAGCAAATTTAGAAGTAGCAGAACCTACAGGTAATATAATAGTAGATATAGGAGGAGGAACAACAGAAGTTGCTGTAGTATCTTTAGGTGGAATTGTTATAAGCAATTCTATTAGAATTGCTGGAGATGAATTGGACAAGAATATAGTAGATTATGTAAAAAAGAATATGAGTCTAGTTATTGGATTAACAACTGCTGAACAGATAAAAAAAGAAATAGGTTGTGCAACACCTTTATTAACTGATCTTACAATGGAGGTAAGAGGAAGAGATATAAAAACTGGATATCCGAAAACAGTAGAAATAAAATCTTCTCAAATTATGGTAGCAATGCAAGATTCAATAAATAGTATAACAGATATAGTAAAAACTACATTGGAAAGAACTCCACCAGAGCTTGCAGCAGACATATCGATAAAAGGAATTATCCTATCAGGAGGAGGAGCATTAATAAAAAACTTGGATAAATTGATATCATATAGAACAGATATGCCTGTATATATTGCAGATGATCCAATGTCATGTGTTGCAAGAGGTGCACAAAAAACAGTACAGGATTTAGGAAATCTAAAGAAGGTATTAATTGATGCACGAAAAAGAAGATAAAATAATCAAAGGAAAGGAAATAAATTATTATGCGAAAAAATAAAAAAAATGGAATAGTAGGAATTATAATAACTATTATTATATTGATTGTTATAGTAATGATTTCCAATACTAACAATGGAGAAGCTTCATTTATAGAGAAGGCATGTAATGCAATAGTAATGCCTATTCAAAATGCGTTTATTAACATAAAAAATAGAGTTACAGGAAATAGTTCTTTTTTTTCTGATTTAGATACATTAAAAGCAGAAAATGAAAGCTTAAAACAGGCTAATAGTGACTTACAACAACAAGTAAGAGAATTAGAAATAATTAAAGCAGAAAATGAAACATTAAAAGAATATGCAAATTTAAAAGATAAGTATACAGAATTTACAACAGTTCCAGGATATGTAATTAATAAAGATATAAGCAATTATAGTGATAATATTATTATAAATGTTGGAAGCGATGATGGAGTAGGAAAAGATATGACAGTAATTTCAGATAAAGGATTAGTAGGACATGTTATTTCTGTAACTAATAATACAGCGAAAGTACAAACAATTGTAGATCCATCAAGTACTGTTAGTAGTACCATTAGTACATCAAAAGATCCAATAGTAGTAAAAGGAACTTTAGAAAGTGATAAAGAATTAAGAGCAACATATATATCAACAGATGTAAACTTGGTACAGGGTGATAATGTAGAAACCTCAGGACTTGGTGGTATATATCCTAAAGGAATATTAGTAGGAACAATAAAACAAGTAGTAAATACAAAAAATTTAGTAGATAGATATGCAATAGTTGAAACTGCAGTGGACTTTAATAAATTAGAAACAGTTTTAGTTATACAACAATAAAATGAAAGGAAGATTTGTAAAATGAAAAAAGCTTTAATACAAATTATGTTATTCATAACTTTTATTGCTATATACATGTTACAAGTTGGTTTCTTTTCAAATTTTACTATAGCAGGTGTTAAACCAAATCTAATAGTAATCTTAACATTATTTATAGGATTATTTGCTGGTCAAAACATTGGAACAATACTGGGCATGATATTTGGTATTTATATAGATATTGTTATAGGAAAGACAGTAGGAATATCTGGAGTAATGCTAGGGATAGTTGGATTTTTAGGAGGTTATTTTGATAAGAACTTTTCTAAAGAAAGTAGAATTGCAATAATAATAATGGTAATAGGAAGTACAATTATTTATGAAATAGGTGAGTATATTTTTAATATATTAAATTATGCTGTTACACCTGAAATAAATATCTTTTCAAGAATCCTACTTATAGAGACTATATATAATGTACTTATAACAATAATAATATATCCAATATTTCAAAAAGTAGGATATAGAATAGAAGAAAATATAAAAGGACGAAATATATTAACAAGATATTTTTAAATAATAAAAGATATAAAAAGGAGGTAATAATTTGGATAAAAAGCCTGTAAATCCACGTGTAAGATATAATATATCAACAATTATAGTTTACGTAATTGGAGCAATATTACTAATACAATTATTTAACCTCCAGATTGTAAATGGTAAAGAATACAGAGAGCAATCTAATACAAGATTAACAAGAGAAAGCTCAATGGAGGCTAGTAGAGGGAACATAAAAGATAGAAATGGTTCAGATCTAGCAACAGTAAATGTTGGATATGGTTTGGAATTATATAAAACTAAAGTAGAGAACAATGTATTAAATGATTCAATACTTAAAATTATACAAATATTAGAATCAAATGGAGATTCATATGTGGATGATTTACCTATTACAGTAGATCCATTTGCTTTTAATACAGATGATGAAGCGACTTTAAAGAATTGGAAGAAAAAATACAAGGTAGATGAAGATGCAAATGCAGAACAAGCATTTTATCAATTAAAAGAAAAATATGAAATTACAAATACAGATGTAAATGAAATAAGAAAAATTATGTTAGTAAGATATAAAATAGAAAAAGATGGATATAGTAGTACAAAAGCAGTTCAAATCTCTAAAAATATATCTTCCGCTAGTGTTGCGCAATTAACAGAAAGAAGTTCAGAATTTCCAGGAACAAATATAACAATGCAGCCAGTAAGAACATATCAATTTGGAAGTTTAGCATCACATATTTTAGGTACAGTAGGAAGATTATCAGATCAAGATGATATAACAGGAAAAGAGGATTTATACACAAGTGATGATACAATAGGAAAGACAGGAATAGAATATGTGTTTGAAGATTATTTAAAAGGAACAAGAGGAACGAAACAAGTTGATATGACTGTTGATGGAACTATAACAGATGAATATGTAGCAGAAGAAGCGGAAGCTGGAGCAGATATTGTATTAACAATAGATGCACAATTACAAGAGGTAACAGAAAGAGCACTAGAAAATAATATAGAAAAAATAAGAAATGGTGGATTTGGTTCATCTTTTGATACAAATTCAGGAGCAGCTGTAGTAATGAATGTAAATACCGGAGAAGTATTAGCAATGGCGAGTTATCCGGACTTTGAACCTCAAGAATTTGTAGGAGGAATAAGTGTTGAAAAATGGAATGAATATAATGCAGAAGGTAGTGGAAATCCATTAATAAATAGAGCAATATCAGCAGCAGCAGCTCCAGGATCTACATTTAAAATGGCAACAGCAATAGCTGCTCTAGAATCAGGAAATGTAGGAATTAATGAAAAAATTAATGATGTGGGAGTATATAGATATTCAAAAACATATAATCCTGTATGTTGGCTATGGACAAGCAATAGAAGAGGACATGGATATTTAGCAGTATCTGATGCAATAAAACATTCATGTAATTACTTTTTCTATGAAGTAGGTAATAGAATGGGAATTGAAACACTAGATAGATATGCTACTTATCTAGGATTAGGACATAAAACAGGAATAGAATTACCAAGTGAAAAAGCTGGAGATTTAGCTTCACCAGAAAGAGCTGCACAAGATGGAAACGGATTTTATGGTGCAGATACATTGTCTGCAGCAATAGGACAAAGTTATAATAATTTTACTCCAATACAAATGGCTAAATATACATCTATGATAGCAAATGGAGGAAAAAAATTAGATGTAACAATTATTAAAAATGTAATAAAGTCAGATGGAACAGAGTTATCAAAAGAAGAAATACAATTATATAGTAATCAAAAATTAGGAATACAAGAGGAAGAAACAGAAGAGTTAACTTTTAATGAAGCAAATGTTAAAGCAGTATTAGAAGGAATGAGAGGAGTTACAAGTGAATCTGGAGGAACAGCATATTCAACTTTTAGAAACTTTAATATAGAAGTTGGAGAAAAAACAGGATCTGCTCAAGTTAGTGAAGATGTAACAAATGCATGGTTTGTTGGATTTGCACCATTCGATAATCCAGAAATAGCAGTAGTTGTACTAGTTGAAAATGGAGGACACGGTAGTTATACTGCAGAAGTGGCAAGAGATATAATAGCAGAATATTTTGGTATGAATACAACAGAAAATATAGTTACAGAAGATATGACCCCAGTACCAACAACACAAATACAAAGATAAGTATTCTATGTAGAAAGGATGTTAAATAATGAAACAATTAATAACAATAAGTACAAAAAAAAATCTAATAGAAATAAAAATAGACGAAAGCTTGGAACAAAAAGAAATATTAGATAGATTAAAAAGAAAATTATCTGAGTTAAGTAAACTTTATAAAGAAGATAAAACACCTATATTGGTAGTAGGAAAAGTATTAAAAAATGATGAAATGGAAGAAATTGAAAAATTAATTAAATCAAAAATTGATGTAAAAGTAGATTTTGATAGTCCTACTATTTTAGGTTTACATGGAATAAAAAGAGTATTTCATAAAGATATAGCAATATCACAAACAAAATTCCACAGAGGATCATTGCGTTCTGGACAAAAAATACTATTTGAAGGTAGTTTAGTAGTTTTAGGTGATGTTAATGGTGGAGCAGAAATAATAGCCGGAGAAAATATAGTGGTACTTGGAATTTTAAGAGGCCTAGCACATGCAGGAGCAAAAGGAAATAAAGATGCTATTATTTCTGCAGCCTCAATAGAAAGTCCACAAATTCGAATTGCAAATATTGTTAAGCAAATGGATAAAGAAAACAATGAAAGAAAAAATTATGCATATATAGATGATGAAAATAAATTAATAGTAGAATAGTAAAAACAGCAAGAATATAGTAGATTCTTGCTGTTTTTATAGTATTAGTAATATTAATACACCAATTAAAGTTAAATCACAGTCAGTTTCATCTAATAGCATTAAAATAATACATATAATTAGAATTGAATCTACATATATAGGTATCCCAAAAAAATTAAATAATGGAGTATTATTATCTAGATTTATATTTGTAAAAAAATCCATTAATTAGTGCCACCACCACTTGTCTGATTAAATACTTTAAGTATTTGTTCAAGTTTTAATAATTGTACATATTGATCAATTTTATCTTGTTTATCTTTTCTTAAATATGGTTTTAAAGAATATAATAATGTTGATCGTGAATCATTTGAATTTTGATTCATTGCGTTCATAATTTTTTTTAACATCATTATTGTATTTATATCAAAATTAAAATTATTATTGCTATTATTATTATTATTATCTGCAGAAGCATTATTATTAAAATTAGAACTTTGTTCATCTGAATTATTATTTAAAAGCATGTTCTGCAAATTATTAATAATATCATTCATATTATTTGATTCTTCCATATATCCTCCTTTATAAGAAAAAATAAACATAAAAAGATTATGTAAATATTAAGACTTATTATTGTTAGGTCTATTATTACAATTATTTGAACAATTATTATTATTCATATTTTTGGAATTCAAAATAGCCTGAGCCTGTTTTAATCCTTCTTCTAACTGTTTTTTATCCATTTTAGAAAGCATATTCATTAAAGAATTCATATCCATATTATTCATAAAATCCATCCTTATAACATATATTTAGGTTTAAAAGAGGACAACCTATAACCTCTAAATATCATATAATAATTAATATGAAGATTAATAATATTATATGAAGGAAAAAAATAAAAGTTACACGTAATGAAAAAGTAATAAAAATTTAATATAAATGTCATAAAACGACAAAAAAAGCTTCCGTAAATGAGTAAAACATATAGTTATAATAATTAGAAAAATCAGTAATTAGCCTGCTTGAAATAAAATTACTAATATGTAAAAATAATATATAAGTATAAAACTATATATTTTATATAAATTCAAATTATACCAATAAATCCAAAATGAGTAATATAAAAAGTTAAAAATCAAAAAAGGTGTTATAAAAAATATCGACAAACATTGAAAAATAAGGAAAAATAGTGTATAATTATATAGATAGATTAAAATTATAATAGGAGGAAATTTGCTATGTTAAAGAAAATGAAGAAACTAACTGCATCAATACTTGCAATAATAATTGTTGTGGCCCAATTTTCAATTATTGGAATAAATATGAACACGACATATGCAGCAAGTGATCTAGAAAATCAAAAGATAAAAACCAATAATAACGACATAGAATTTGATACCTACTTTAAAAATGATACAGAAAAGAGTCATTCTGCAATCATGGATATAGGAAAAAGTGCAAATATCTATTTAAATATCAATGTAAAAGGAAAAGGATATTTAAAAGATTCAAAAGTACAATTAGTATCTGAAGATGGCGGAATATCAAACATGCAAGTGCAAGAAGTAGACGAGCAAATTTTAACTGAAGAAGAAATAGAGATTTATGATGAATACTTACAAGAAATAAATTCAAAAGACAATAGTATTATTATAAATCAAATAAATAAAGTAAATAATATTGAACTAAAAATACCATTCATATTTAATTCAAAAGAAAATGTATCTATTCAAGACTTTGAAAAAATAAATGTTGCAAAATTTTCAGCAATATATGTTAATGAAAAGGGAGATGAAAAGAAAGTAGAATCTGAAATAAAATTTGAATTAAAATGGAGTAGTTCACCAGAAATGCTATTAGAACAAAGTATTTCTAAAGCAATACCATATGATATAAATGGAGAAAAAGGAGTGATGCTAGAAACAGTTATAAAATCTGGATTAATTGGAAATGTACTACCAATTGAAAAAACAAATATCCAGATAGATGTTCCTAAAATAGATGGCATTACAATAGATAAAGTTTTAGTTACAGCAAACAGTATAATAGCAACTAATGGAGATGAAAAAGGATATAGTTTTAATGGAGAAAACTGGAAATATGATTCTGAAACTGAAAAAATAGAAATAACTACAACAAATAATGTAAATGAAAATAATGAATTAGTATGGAAAAGAGAAGGAAATGATGAATATATAGTTACATATATTTTGAAATCATTAAATAATGAACAAATAGATATGACTACAATAGAATCATCTATAAAAGTAACAGGAACAATAAATGTAATAAACAATATAGCTTCAGAAATAAAGGCAGAAATAGAAACACCATTAACTATTACCGAAACAACTGGGGATATGGTAACATTGGGAATAACTACTTCTGGAGAAATTAGTAAAGGGCTAATTTATTCAAATTATAAAAAGAATGAAGGAAAATTAGAAACAGAGTATGATGTTTCATATAGTGTAGATATAGGTTATGCGAATTTAACAGATAGAATTATTTTAACACAAGAAACAGATAAATTTTCAGATATTAATAATAAAATAACAGATTCAAATGTATCAGGAGAAAATTACATATATAATAAAGAAATAAGAGTTAGTAAAGAAGGATTTGACAAAATATTAGGAGAGCAAGGAAGTATATCTATAATGCAAAATGGATTAGCATTAGCAACAATAGACAATACTTCTGTACCAAATGAAAATGGTGAATTAATATTAAATATAGCAAATTTTAATCTAAATAATATAGAAATATATATAAGTAAACCAATAGATAATGGTAAATTAGATATAAATGTAAAAAAAGCAATTAAAGCTGAAAGCACATATACAATAGAAGAAATGAAATCATTTGACAAAATACTAACAAGAGCAAAAATTCAATCAATTTATAATGAAAATATAATAGCTGAAGAAACACTAGAAGGAATAACAACATTAAAAGAACCTGTTTCAAAAGCTGAGATATTAATAAGTACTGATAGACTTTCTACAATATTAAAAAACGAAAATGTAGAAATAAGAGCAATATTAAATACGAATTCTATAGATGATGCATTATATACAAATCCTACTATAGACATTGTATTACCAGAATATATTGAGGATATAAATATAAAAGATGCAAAATTAATGTTTGAAGATGAACTAGTTCCAGTTTCAGCCGAAAAAATAGTTGAGAATGGAAAAACAGTAATAAGAGTATTATTACAAGGAACACAAACAAAATACAATCTAGATGCAACTGCAAGAGGAACAAATATATCATTAATAGCAGATATAACTGCAAGAAAGTTAACACCAAATAAAGAAGAACAGATTCAAATGTTCTATACAAATGAAAATACAAGTATATATGAAAGTACTGCAGAAGACGGAAGAGGAATTGCTACAACAGATGTAAAATTTGTTAGTCCAGGTGGAGTTGTGGCAGTAAATTCATTATATAATTATACAAGTGATGAAGAACAAAAAATAGAAGCAATAAGTGGTGAAACATTTGTAGCTACATTAGAAACAAATGAAGATGGATATACAGCAACAACAGGAATTAATGTAATAAATAATTATGAAGAAAGTATAAAAAATATCAAAATACTAGGAAGAACATATGGAATAGGAAATACTAATGTATCAACAGGTGAAGACTTAGGAACAAATATAGATATGAATATGGTTAAAGCAATTGAAGCAAATAATGCAGTAATTTATTATAGTGAAAACGCTAGAGCTACAGAAGATTTAGAAAATACAGAAAATGGGTGGACTACTACAATTAATGATATTAGTAAAATAAGATCATACCTAATAATAGTAAATGAAGATATTGTATTAAATGCAGGAGATAATTTAAGTTTTACATATGATATGCAAATACCAGAAAAATTAACATATAATAAATCTGCGTCAGCAATGTATGAAGTTTTATATGATAAGATATTAGAAGAAGGCGATATTTCAGAAAGAGTTATTTCTCCAATAATCAATTTAACAACAGGAGAAGGACCAGAAATAGAAGCAAGCATTAATGCAAATATAGAAAATGGAGCAGAAGTTAAAGAAAATGATATTATAGAATTTAATGTTACTGTAAAAAATATAGGAAAAATAGATATAAAAGATGCTGCAGTAACAGTGGATTTCCCAGAAGGAATAACACATGTAAGACAAACTTTATATACTGCAACAGGAGAACCATTTTATACAGAAGAACTTACCAAAAATTATAGAGAAAAAATAGATATAATAAAATCTGGAGAAACCAAAACATTTAAATGTTTTGGAAGAATAGATGAATTAGATATTGATGATATATGCAAAGATGAATCACATTATACTAATGGAAAACATAATAATCAATATAAGCATAATTACGAAGATTATACAAAAAATATTACTATTAATACAGGAGTGTATTCAGATAAATTAGGCACAGTAGATTTAAATGAATTACAATTTACAGTTAAAAAACAATATGCACTAATCCAATTACAAGCAAAACCAGGTTCAGCAACTATAGTTGGAAATAAACAAACTATATTATATGAAGCGAATGTAAAAAATGAACAATTAGAAGAGCTAAAAGATGTAATGGTAAAAGCAAATATTCCAGAAGGAACCGAATATTCACAAGCATATGTTGGAGATAGATTTAATGTAGAAGGAATAGAATTAAATAATAATCAAGTAACATGGAATTTAGGAAATATGAAGAGTGAAGAAGAAAAAACAGTAGCATTAGAAGTAATAGCAGATACAACAGGAGAAAAAACAGAAATAAAAAATGCATTCAATTTATCAGCTCAAGATAAAAGTGAAATTACTTCAAACGAAGTAAAAAATGTAATATTATCAGATGTAATAACTGTAAGTCAAGCTTGTAATATAACAGATAAGAATATTTACCAAGGGGATTTAGTTAGTTATACATTAACAATAGATAATTATGGATATAATGGAGATATAACAATAGAAAAAGAAATACCTGATGGATTAGAAATATCAAAAGTAACAATAAACAAAAATGGACAATCGATGGATGGATCAATATTAGATCAAAAACTATATAGTACTACAATTTCAACTAAAGTAAATGATAAAATAATTATTGTTGTAGAATGTGTGGCTAATATAGGAGCAGAAACAAGTAAAGAAGTAAGCAGTGTATTTAAAGTTAAGTACGATGATAAAGAATTACAAACAAATACAATAACACACACAATAACTAGAGAAAATACAGCAAATAACGGAAGTGGAAGTTCAGGAGGAAATAATAGTGGACAAAACGGTAATACATATAGAATTTCAGGACTAGCGTGGCTAGATGCGGATAGAAATGGACAAAGAAGTGATAATGAAGATCCATTAGCTGGAATACAAGCTAAATTAATAAATAAATCAAATAATAATATAGAAAAAGAAACACAAACAGCAAATGATGGAAGTTATTCATTTAGTGGTGTACCTAATGGAGAATATTATATAATGTATATATATGATACAAATACATATAGTGTAACAGCATATAAAGCAGATGGAGTTATAGAGGAAAGAAATAATGATGCAACATATGTAGATACAGCTCTAGATGGAAGTGCATCTAAAGTAGGAATGACAGATTCTATAGTAATAAATAATAGCAATGTATATAATATTGATATAGGACTAGTTAGAAATAGAGTATTTGATTTAAAACTGGATAAATATGTATCAAAAATAACAGTAAAAAATAATACAGGAACAAATACACACGACTATGAAAATACAAAATTAGCAAAAAAAGAATTGATAGGAAAACACTTAAATTCAACTAGTTTAGTGATTGAATATACATTAATAATTACAAATGAGGGAGATGTTCCGGGATATGTTAAGAAAATAGTGGATTATTTACCAGATGAATTACAATTTAGCTCTGAACTAAATAAAGACTGGTATTTGGGAGATGATAATAATATATATAATTCTAGTTTAGCAAATGATGTGATAAATCCAGGAGAAACAAGAGAAATAGGATTAAAACTAACCAAGAAAATGACAGAAGAAAACCTAGGATTAATAAATAACAAAGCAGAAATAGCAGAAAGTTATAATGATTTAGGAATAGATGATATAGATTCAGTAGCAGGAAATAAAGCTCAAGGAGAAGATGATATATCTGCAGCAGATGTTTTATTATCAGTAAAAACTGGTGGAGTGATACTTTATACTGGAGTAGTAATATTTATACTTGCATTAATGGGAGTAGCAATATATTTTATGTATATTAAAATAGTAAAGAAGAAAATATAGAAAGAAAGGAGAAGAAAAATGCGAAATAGAATAAGTAGGATATTATTGGTACAGTTAATCTTCACTATGTTGATAGTATTTGGCACATGTAATGTATACGCTGTTGAGTTTACGCCTCTTTCACGCCATAGACCATATGGAGTGGGGAATCAGTATTGTGTGGAACAAGGAGTAGGTATGGGAAAAGATGGTACCGAATATAGTGCGATAGAAATGCCTTTGCCAGATGATATTGCATATGCATTTAATCATGGTGCAGATGCATGGACTATGCAAAGTATGATATGGTCAAATGAAGGTTCTTTAAATGGTTGGTCTGCAAATTATGGATATGAAAAAAACATAAAAACGAATAAAAATTATTTTAAAGAGTTCTTTGCATATGAATATGCTAATTTAGGAAATTCTTTTTCAACAAATAAAGCAGTTTTATTGGGCACCAGTGAAGAAGAACAAAAAATTAAAGAAAACCAAATAAATATTGATATGGATTCATATATAGTTGTTAGACAGTATTTAGCAGCAGTAGATATAATAGATATAGTTGGAACAAGTGAAGTGAGTAGTAAAGAGACAATGATGTATATTATTCAACAATGGAAGAATAATATTGAAAATGGTAATGATTATATCACAAACTATAATGATAAATTAAGTGGATTAACTGATAAGTATAGTTATGACGATATAGCAAGTAATTCTGCTGAAGGAGATCAAGAAGACACAAAACAATATATAATAGGTGCTGAGGAATGGAATGTTCTAGATGATACAATACAAAAGATTAAAGATAAAAATTTAGATAGTAATGCAACAAAAGAAGCTTTAGTCGAAGTTGATAAATTATTAGATCAATTATCAACAAAAGCGAAAGAGTTTAGAGACCGATTAGAAGAACCATATAATAATGTAAAAGCATATATTCTAGAAAATTTTGATGTAACAGATGAAACATTAGTGCAATATTCAACAGACTATGCAAATTTTGCTAGTAGCATTAAAGCAAATGGATATAGTTGTGAGGACAAATCCATATATCCTGACTATCAATTAGATTCAGATGGAAAGACAATGGTAGACAAGAATAAGGATGATGATAATGAAGTAAAATTAGAAAGAGATGGAGATACATATATATTAGGTCCATATAAAATATCATATGCAGATGGAGGAGAAAATAGCGATTTCGCAAATGTAGTTTCAGTAACAGCGACTCAATGGACTAAAGAAAATGGAGAAAAAATGAAGGATATAGAATCAGTAAAGATTCTTGATAGTTCACAAAATGAAATGTTAACTGAAATAGCTTCTAATTCTGAATTCTATATACAAATAAATAAAGGAGATCTAGCAGAAGATGACACAGGAGAAAAGAATTTACACTGGATAACTGTAGATATTACAATAGAATATTTATCAGGATATAGTGAACCTACATATACATTATATACAGACAAGGGTGGATCAACACATGAGGGTGATGAACAGGGAAATTGTCAGGACTTTGTACAAATAAATCCTGGCTCACCAATATATGAACAAAAAACAGTTACTGTTCATAGTCCTGAACAAATAGAACCACCAACACCAACACCAACGCCAACACCAACGCCAACACCAACACCAACGCCAACACCAACACCAACGCCAACACCAACGCCAACACCAACGCCACCCGAAGAACCAGAGAAGCCAGATACACCACCAACATATATATCAAAAGACAATACAATGACAATTTCTGGAAATGTATTTGAAGATATTGGAACAGGTAAAAATAATATAGCAAATGGATATTATAATAATGATGGTGAGACAGGTGATAATCTAGGATTGGGAACAGGAGAGCAAGTAACAGTAATATTAAGAAATGCTGAAACGGGAAGAATAGTTAGATTATTGAGTTATAATAACAATGATAGTAATAATACAGACAAAGCAAATGATTATAGAGCAAATCCAACAGTAACAGATGAAGATGGATATTATCAATTTAGTGGACTTGACATAGGAAAACAATATTATGTAGAATTTGTTTATAATGGTCAAAAATATCAATCATCATCTTATAATACAACAATAAATAATGCTGATGCAGAAAGAAGTGCTACGCATTATAATAGCTATTATAAAAATATAGATGAAGGAATAAATGGAGCAACATGGAGAAATACCTCTAAGGTAAAGGAAAATACAAATGAAAGAGAAACTTACAATAATCAGTTTGCGACAATAAGTGCTGCAAATGAATGTTATGAAGTAGTGAATGATGAAAATGCATATAACTATGGAGTGATAGAACGAATTAAAGAAAAAATCACCACAAATGCTGATGTTACTACAAATATAGCATTTTCACAAAATGAAATATATGGAATAAAAATACAGTCAATATATGAAGGAAACGAATTTGTAGGAACAGAAGCAGTAACAACAGAAGAATATAATATACAAAAACGTGCTTTAGATAAAATTTATAATTATATTCAAGAAAATGGAAGATATCCATCAGATGGAACAATTATAGAATTATATGAAGAAATATATAATGAAGAAGGCTGGTGGAGTGGATATAAAGAATGGCTAGGAAAAACATATGGTGATATTAGTGATGATGAATGGTTTTGGAGAATAATGCTATTTATTGAAAATTGCAAAATTTCAACATATACTACAGATGTAAATAAAGACAAAACTGCCGTAGAAGCTACAGGAAATGGAGTTTATCCTGTTTATTCTAAATTTGTAGTAGATGATGAAGATAAAACAAGCCCATATAGACCAGCAATATATGAAGGACAATTACATATTAATTGTGGTTTGAATAAAAGAATGGAAATAGATATGTCATTAAGTAATGATATTGAAAAAATAGAAACTAAAATAAATGGAATATCACATACTTATACATATGGACAGCTTCAACAAGAATTAAAAAATAGGCAATTAGAACTATATAGAGAAATAGCTGGAAATTCAGAGTTACAAGAAAGTGAAATGACAGATGAGGGCATATGGGAAACCGTAAAAGATCAAACAGCTGACTTCTATAATATTAATATACTTTATAGTGATGTATTATTAAAAGATGACGAAGGTAAAAATATAATAGATGATGGATATGAAAATGGCATATATAGTTCAGATTATCTAGCAGATAATACTTATACAGAGCAGCCATTGGAAGTTTATGTAACATATAGAATAAATGTACATAATGCATCATTATATATGGATACACAGGCAAGTAAAATAGTTGACTATTATGATGAAGACTATGACTTTCTTGGAGTTGAAAAAGTGACAGAGTTTAATCAGCAAAAATTACAAGAAGAACCAATACCTGGATGGGAAACATGGGCAGCAGATAGAGAGAATAATGTTAAAGATTTAGGTGGTAATGATAATAAGTTAAGTGGAGTAGGAGGATATAATACTAATGCAGTATTACTAGACTTTTCTCAAATGGAAGAACAAACAACACTTACTTCAGGAGAAGATATATTCATTTATTTGAAATTTAGAGTAAAAAAACAAGATGAAGGAGATTCAAACAATACAGAAGGTCCAATTAGACTAGATGAAATTATGGCAAAAGACGGAAGTGGAACTGTAGTTACAGATACAAGAGGAGCAAAGAAAAATTTAGCAGAAATATATGAATATAAAACATGGTATACTGTTGATACTCATATTCCAGGAGAAGATCAAGGAAGAACAACTACTTCAAAAGAAGTATCTGGAATAATAGATAAAGATTCAACACCAGGAAGTATAAATTCTGCTAATTATAATATTCAATCTGCATTAGAAGATGATGCAGCTAAAGCACCAGATTTAAGATTAGTACTTAATATGATTACAGAAAGAGTAATGAATGGTGTTATATGGGAAGATGAAAGAAATGAAAAATCCGATGATGCTATGATAGGAGACGGAATATATGATGAAGCGTCAGAAGGAAATAAAAAAATAAATGGTGTGACAGTAAAATTAATGGAAGTTGAAAAAGATGAAACAACAGGAGAATTTACTAAAAATATACAACAAAAAGGAATTGATTTTTCATCAGGAACAGATACAGCGCAAAGAGTGCTTAATACGACAATAAAATTTAATGGACAAGACTATACAAAGGCTGATGTAAATATAAATTCTGATTTATCATATGAATTTAGAGACTACATACCAGGATATTATGTATTACAATTCTGTTATGGAGACAAAAAATATACTGCATTAACAAATGCAAATGGCGGCTCAAATGATTTAGCATATAATGGTCAAGATTTTAAATCTACATTATACCAAACAAAGTATGGAGAAACTAATATAATAAATACATATGATGCAGAGAATAATCCGAATGCAGAGGATAAAGATGTAATAGAAGATAATGAATTAGGAACATTTAGGTATAATATAAAAGTAGCGGATGAAGATGCTAATAGATATTCAGATGCTAAAGATTCTTGGTTAAGAAGAGAAGCGGTTAATAATTATTCTGTTAAATTAAGAAATGAAAATGCTGAGATTTTAGACTTACCATATTCAGGAGCTACATCAGATATTGCAAAGGTAGAAACATTAATGAGTGCAACAAAAATGGAAGCAAATACAGGAGTTATTGATGTAGAATATGAATATAATAGAACAACAAGTGTAGGGACTAATAATACTAATGGAACAGATACAAGTAATACTATAAATGGAAATTATACTTTAGCAAATATTGATTTTGGTGTAGTAGAAAGACCAAAAGCACAATTAAGACTAGACAAAGATGTAAATCAAATGAGACTTACTAATTCAAATGGAACAATTCTATATGATGCAAAAGAATCAACACAAACAAGTGGAGTATTATGGTTAACTAAAAACTATCATAAAACATTTTTCAATGTTGGATTCTTACAAAAAATTGAGTCACTTAATATAGAAAATAATGGTGTTATACAAATTAATCAAGATATGGAGGAATTAGGTCAAGGTACTACAGTATTTATTGCATATAAATTAAGAGTTACAAATATAGGAGAAGTAGATTATACTGGAACAGAATTCTATTATACAGGTCAAAAAGGCTCAGGAGAAATAGTAAAAACTAGTGCTAATAATATAGTGGATTATGTTGATAACAATATTAAATTTGATACAACAGCAACATGGAAAACAGATGAGGATAGTGGAACTGAAGATTGGAATGCAAAATGGACTACCGTAGATGATGAAGTTACGTTTGCTGATAATTACTTAACTAAGAATGGCTCAGTAGCATTTAATATAAAAAGTCATGACACTATAGTTACAACAGATACATTAAAGCAAGGCTTAGAGCCAAGTAAGGAGAGTTATGATACTAATATTAAAAATTTACCTAACACTAGTAACAGTACGAAATCAACATATCTTCTTTTATCAACATTAACAGCTGCAAACAATGATGATGTTCAATTAGATTATGATAATATTGCAGAAATATTAGAAATAGAAAACGCTGTGGGTAGAAGAATGGCATATTCAATACCAGGAAATCAAGATCCAGATGTAACTCAAGTTTCAGAAATGGATTCTTCACAATCAAATCCAGCAACAATTACACCACCAACAGGTAAACTACCAACATATATAGCAATAGGAGTAGCAGTATTAGTAATTATAGGTGCAGGAGCATTCATAATTAAGAAAAAAGTCTTAAAAAAATAAAACCAATTTAATAAAATAGGATAAATACAAAAAAAGTATTTATCCTATTTTTATGCGACAAAAAGCTTGTAATTTATACTAAATTAATATACAATAGATAAATAAAAAATAGAACAAGAGAGAATAAAGAAACAAAATATCACAACATGTAAAAAACTTTTTTAATTTTACATATAAAAAATGACAATAAAATACAACACAAAAGATTAAAATATAAAACAACAAAAGAAAAAAATTAAAAAAGTAGGGGTGGTAATAATGATTCAAAATGTATCTCAAGGTTTTGAAGAAGAAAATAGCGAATTAGGAAAAGTAAGAAACAATAATATAAAAACAGTATTAAAAAGCAATTTTACAAAACAAAATATCATATTATATGTAATATCTTTTATAGTATCAATGGTAGGATTTAATAATCAAATGGAAGGATATATGGCTCCATTTCGGAATTGCAATATTAGCAGCAACCCTTGGAAATGGTATACCCGTAGGGATTGTATATATTTTAACACTAATATCAACATTCATAGGGTTTGGCTCAGAAACACTTTTAAAATATCTACTTACAACAATTGTATTTTTTGTATCAATATACATCTTTAAACCAAAAATACAAGAAGATGTTAATGAAAAAGTAAAATTAGGGAAAAACCTATTTTTTTCATGTCTAATAGTACAAGCTATATACATATTATTTACTAAATTCTATGTTTATGATGCACTAGCAGGAATCATGGTTAGTATAGTATCATATGTATTTTATAAAATATTTGTAAATTCATTAACTGTAATCAGAGAATTTGGAAATAAAATGGCATTTTCTATAGAAGAAATTATAGGAGCGAGTTTATTACTCGCAATATGTTTTACTAAATTTGGATCTTTTGCTATATTAGGATATGAATTAAAAAATATATTAAGCATTTTACTTGTATTAATATTAGGCTGGAAAAATGGAATTTTAGTAGGAGCAACAGGAGGAGTTACAATAGGAACTGTACTTGGAATTATTACAAATTCTGAACCTGTTATGGTAGCATCATATGCAATTTCAGGAATGATTTCAGGAATATTTAATAAATTAGGAAAAATTGGTGTTGTAATTGGATTCATATTAGGAAATGTAATTTTAACATATGTTGCTAATGGAAATACAGTTCAAATTATAAGAATTCAAGAAATATTAATTGCATTTTTAGGACTTCTTGCAATACCAAAAAATGTAAAAATAAATATAATGGACATGTATGGCGAAAATAAATGCTTGCCAAAGATGATGAATAATAGATTAGAAGAAAATACTGATACAATATTAAAATTAAATAATGTATCAGATACTATAAGCCAAATAGCAGATGAATATAAAAATGTAGCGGCAACAGTAGTGTCAGATGACGAAATAATTTCTGAAGAACAAGAAAATAGAAATATATTTTTAAAAGAGTTATCTAATAATCTAGATGGATTAGAAACTAATTTCCTATATGACGAATTAACAAATAAAAATGGGAATATTGTAAATGAAATATATGATTATCTACTTATAAAAGAAAAAATAGATAAAAAGAGTTTATTAGAGATATTAAAACAAAATAATAATTATGTATTGGGCATAGAAGAAGATGCGAATAATACAGTAAATAATGAAATAGACACAGATATAAATATTATAAATGAAACATATAAAACAAGTAAATTAAGTTTTGTATGGAAAAAGAAATTAGATGAAAATAATGAAAATATATCTAATCAATTACAAAATGTTTCAAAAGTTATATCTGGAATAGCAGAGGAAATTAAAAATAAAGAAAACGATAAATTTGAAAAACAAAAAGAAGAAATTATAGAAATACTAAAACAAAAACAGATTGAACTAAATAGATTAGATATAAAAGAGGAAAAAAACGGTAAAATAACAATTAAAGTATCCACAAATATATGCGAAGATGTGGAAAACGATGAATGCATGTGTACACAAATTAAAAAAGTTATAGAAAAAAATATGAAAATTAAATTAGACCTATATAAACAAGAATGCGGGATAAGAATTAATAAAGATCATTGTGAATTTGTTTTTGCATCTAAAGATATATATAAACTAAATATAGGAATAGCAAGAACTAAAAAACATGATTCAATTATATCTGGAGATAGTAGTACATATAGAAGATTAGATGATGGGAAATTTTTAATTGCTATAAGTGATGGAATGGGATCTGGACCAGAAGCTAGAAAAAGTAGTAAAATAGCTATAAAAATGCTAGAAAGATTATTAGTTTCAGGTTTTGATAAAAATACTTCTCTAAAACTTATAAATTCTACATTGTCAGCTAATAGTGAAGATATGTATGCTACAATGGATTTATCTATATTTGACTTGTATTCAGGAAATTTAGAATTTATAAAAAATGGTGCATGCCCAACATATTTAAAAAAAGCAGATTCAGTACAATTATTAGAATCACAATCATTACCAGCAGGAATACTTAAAGATATTGACTTAGACGTATATGATATAGATATTAATGAAGGTGATATATTTGTTATGTGCTCAGATGGAATAATAGAATCTGATAAGGAATATTCAAATAAAGAATTATGGCTTAAATACTTATTAGAAGATATAAAAATAGATGATGTACAAAAAATAGCAGATATAATTATTGGAGAAGCGCAAGACAATGATGTAGGATATCCTAAAGATGATATGACAGTAATTGTTGCTAAAGTGGTGAAAAATAAATAAATATGGATTAATAGGATTTTGGAAAAAATTTCCTATTGTAAAATAATGGCAGAATTATAGATAGTTTCTAACTTCAAATAATTCTGCTATTATTTTTATATAAAAATATCTTGTAAAAACATATCTGAATATGATATATTAAAATAGTAAAAAATATACGGAAATAAATGATTATGGTTTATAGGTACCAATGGAAAAACCTAAATTTATTAACAAGGAATGTAATGCAAATATGAGTAAAGGAAAAAGATATAGTAGTGAAAAAAAATTAAATGTAAAAAAGGTTTTTGCAGTAATAATAGTTCTAATAGTAATAGTAATGTTTTGTGTAGTTATTGCAAAATTATTAAATACAGAAAGAAAAGAAATAACAAAAGAATTTTCGAAAGGATATTTTACAGTATATGCAGATGATGCATGGGGAGTTATTAATGAAAAAGGAGAATATGTAATACAACCAACTTATTCAGAATTAATAGTTATTCCAGATAGTTCGAAAGATATATTTTTATGTGTAGATAATGTAAATTATGAAACAGGTACATATATATCAAGAGCAATAGATGCTAACGGGCAAGCTAAATTTACAGAATACGAGTCTGTAGAAGCAATTGAAAATTATGATGAATCTTATAATATGTGGTATGAAAAAGGAGTTTTAAAAGTAAAAAATGGAGATAAATACGGATTAATAGATTTAGATGGAAAAGTACTTTTAAATTGTGAATATGATTCTATAGAAGCTATAAAAGGAATAACTAATAGTCTATTAATAGAAAAAGACGATAAATTTGGATTATGTGATAATACTGGAAATATAATTATCCCAAATGAATATGCAGAAATAAAAGCATTAACAGATCAATATTCAGATGGTTATATAGTAAAAAATTCAGATGGATTATATGGTGTTATAGATTGTAATAAACAAATAGTGGTAGATGTTAAATATCAAGATATAGACAATGTTTATGGAAATAATACTTATGTAGTTAAAGAAAATGATGGGTGGAAATTAATAAAAGAAGATGAAGAAATAGCTCTACAAGGATGGGCAGATGAAATTATCTCAATAGACGCAAATAATATAATAATAAAAAAAGATGATAAATATGGAGTATCAAATAATTTTAAAGATGAATTAATAAAAACAGAATATGATAGTCTAACATATATATTTACAGATCATTATATAGCAAAACAAGGAGATAAATATGGAGTTATATCAATTAATGGAGAAACACCTATACCTTTAGAAAATGATTTAGTAACATATAACAAAGAAGCAGATTTTATAGTTGCACAAATTAATGATGAAGAAAGAGTTTATGATAGAAATTTTGAATATAAATTTAGTGGAATTGTAACAGAAGTAAATACAAGTAAAGATTATATATTAGCATATGTTGATGGAGAATATAAATATTATAATTTTAAATTTGAAGAAAGAGAAAATACTAAATTATTATATGAAAATACACTATTTTTAAAAAAAGAAAACGGAAAATATGGATATGTAAATAAAGATGGGGTAGTAGTAGTTAATTATATATATGATGATGCAAAAGAACAAAATAAATATGGTTATGCAGCAGTTAAAAAAGATGGAGTTTGGGGTTGTATAGATCAAAATGGAAATGTTGTTGTAACACCAAAAATAAATATGGAAGAAAACGTAGTAATTAATTTTATAGGAAAATGGCATTTATCAGAAGATTTAAATGCAAACTATTATATTCAATAAAAAATAAAAATGAAAGAGGGAATAATTATGGAACTAAGGACAAAATATCAATATTCATACTTTATATATCCGTTTTTAATTAATGAAGGGAAATTTGACAAATTTATTTTAAGATTACTAAAAAATAAAAATTGTAAAATGAAATATTTTGCAAAAGAAAAAGATATAAATATTTATACACATTTTTTGCCAAAAATAAGACAATATATGTTTTGGTCATTTGATTATAGTGATGCTAAAAAAGAAAAATTAGATGGGTTATCATTAGATATGAAGGCTGCTATAATTGCAAAACAGCCTTGTACTATGTTTGAATATAACATGGGTAATAAAGTTCAGGGAAAAGTAGTAGATTCAGATGGGATTTTTTTTGATGTACCAAATATAGATATAATTTGTTTTAATACAGGAATATGTTTTATTCTAATAAAAACAGTATTATCTAATAATAATAAGTTTTCAGAAGTGTTAGATTTTAACTATAAATTTAGAGATGTAAATTCTAATTATGGTAAATTAAAAGATATAGAGAATATAAAAATACAAACATCTACATTTAAGGATATAAAAGAATTATCTGAAATTATAAAAGAGATTTCTGGAACAGGAATATCTGCAAAAGAAATAAATATAAATAGTGATAGTTTTATTACATATTCATATGCATGTGTAGATCAGCAAGACTGGAATAAAGATACCGATGAGGAAATAATAGATTCAAATATGTATAGATTTGTTAATGTATTGAAGAGTACAGATAAAATTGATTTTAATGATGAAGCACAAAAAAGAAAAATGAAAACTCTTGAATATTGGAAATATATAAAATATGGAACAACTAAACAATCTGCTGTATTATTAGCATCATGCGAAAACTCTGATAATTATACTAAATTACCACATGCATTTGAAAGAGAATATTTGTATTTATATATATTAACATTATATAAAAAAATATATTTAAATAAACTAATTTATGATATGAAAAAAACATCAAATTTTGAAAGAATAAGAAGAAAATTTATTAAGTTCACACAAGATATTTGGATTCAAGAAGCGACAAATGATGAAACAGGGGCAATGCTATATGATGATTGGCAAGTAGCACTGGGAATTCAAAAAGAATACAAAGAAATAAAAAATAAATATGACGTAGAATATAAAGACTATAATATAGAAAAAACAAGGTCAACTAATAAAGTAATTACAGTATTATTAGTTGTAACTCTACTATGCAATATAGGAGGATTTATTTTTCTGTATACAAAAGGTGCAATTTAAATTGACATAAAGGTGGATATAATGATAACAACTGTTGGAACAGATATTATTGAAGTTAGTAGAATACAAGATGGAATTGAAAAATTAAAGGATCAATTTATAAAAAAAATATTTACAAAAAAAGAAATTGAATATTGTGAAAAAACAGGTATGATGAAATATCAACATTATGCAGCTAGATTTGCTGCAAAAGAGGCGATATTTAAAGCTGTTTCAAGCAAGTTAAAAGATAAATATGAGATAAATTGGCAAAATGCTGAAATATTACCAGATAAATATGGAAGACCAAATGTAAATTTCATTAAATTACCAGATTATTTAATTGAAGATTTGGAATATATAGATATAAGTTTATCACATATTAAAGAGATTGCAATTGCAACTTGTTGTATAAATTGGAGGAAGTAAATTGAAATTATTTGATACACATTCACATTATAATGATGAACAATTTAGAGATGATTTAGATGAAATTATATCTAATACAATGGATAGTGAAGTGGAAAAATTTGTATGTGTTGGATATAATGAAAAAAGTTCAATAGATGCGATAAAAATTGCACAAAAAAATAGCAATATATATGCAGCTGTGGGAATATCACCACAGGAAGCACCAGAATCGATTGATGAAATAGATAATATGGTAAGAAAAATAGAAGAACTAGCTAAAAATGATAAAGTAGTTGCTATTGGTGAAATCGGGTTAGATTATCATTATGACGGATATGATAAACAAATACAGAGAATATTATTTAGCAAACAAATAGAATTAGCAAATAAATTAGATTTGCCAATTTCTATTCATTCAAGAGATGCACGGAATCGATACAATAAGTGTTTTAAATGAAGTGAAATGCAATAATACGGGAGTATTTCATTGTTGTCAATTAAATAGAGAATTAATAAAACAGGCATTAAAACTCGATTATTATATATCATTTGCAGGTCCAATAACATTTAAAAATTCTAAAAATGCTGCATCAATAGTAGAAATGGTACCAATAGAAAAAATAGTAATAGAGACAGATAGTCCATATTTGGCTCCAGAACCAGTAAGAGGTACAAGAAATGATTGCAGGAATGTGAAATATATGGCAGAAAAAGTAGCTATATTTAAACAGATGGATGTAGAAAAAGTGGCAAATATACTATATGAAAATTCTTTAAAATTATTTAAAATAAAAAAATAATTGTAATAAATATGAGACAAGTTGAATATATATATTAATAAAGGTTGAATAACAGCTTTTATTACGGAAAGTGACGAAATTTGACAAAATAAATAATATATGGTATAATGCGTTCGTTGCTTAAAGGAGGAATGTATTCGTATGAATAATAAAGAAAGAGCATCAATATCGATAATTAAAATTTTAGGAGTGTGCCTAATATTGTTATTAGTAACAGGTATAGGTGTAAAAGCTACTAATATGAAATTATCAAATGTAAAAATAGTATTAGCAAATGATTATGAAATGTCAGTAATGACTACAAAAACAAAAGTATCTGAAATTTTAGAGGATAATCATATAGTTTTATTAGAAGATGAAATAAGCATACCAAGTTTAGATAGTGAGATATCAGACAATAAGACAATTAAAATAGTTAAATCAGACTATAATATGGAAGAAGAAATTGTAGCTGAAACAACAGAAACTCAAACTGTTGAGGAAATACTTTCAAATTATAGTACAATAACAGAAAAAATTATAAAGGAACAAGTTGTTATACCATTTGAAACAATAACAAAAGATGTTTCAGAAACAGTCGGAAATAAGAAAGAAAAAGTTATAAAAGAAGGCGAAAATGGTTTAAAAGAAATAACTTATCAGGTAAAATATCAAAATGATGTAGAGATAGAGAAAATAGAGTTATCTTCAGTAGTTATAAAAGAACCAGTAAATAAAATTGTTCAAGTACAATCAGTAGTAACATCAAGAAGTACAGGAATAGATAGAACACAAACAACATCAGGTGCAGGAGTATCAGGTGTAAATAAAGGAACATTTAAAGTTACAGCATATTGCCCATGTTCTAAATGTTGTGGATCATCTGCAAATGGAATAACTGCATCAGGAACAAGAGCAACTGCAGGACGTACAGTAGCAGCATCAAGCCAATTTCCACTAGGAACAAAATTAAAAATAAATGGAAATATATATGTTGTTGAAGACAGAGGTGGAGCAATTCAAGGAAATAAAATAGATATATATATGAATAACCATTCACAAGCATTAGCTTGGGGAGTGAAATATTTACAAGTAGAAGTTGTAAATTAAGAAAAAAATATACCCTTCATTATTGAACAAAAATGTTTAATAATGAGGGGTATTTGCGTATATTACAAGGTTTTACAAAAGATGGTTATTATGGTATAATTAAGTAAGAGTATGATTGATTAATATATAGAAAAATAGGAGAAACAAAGGAGGGAATTTATTAGGCATGAAAAAGAAATACATTAAATTTATAGGTTTATTTTTAATTTTTAGTGCTGTAATAATATCGCTCAAATATTATTTAGAAGGTAATAACAAAATAGAAGAAGTAGCTAATGAAATAAAGTTAATAGAAACCAGCTCAAAAAAACCAGAACAAATTTTATATAATAGTAGGTCTAATATAGTGGAAGAAGACGAAAATAATAATGAATATGTTGAGAAATATATAAATCTAAATGAAGAATCTATACCAATACCAAGAGGGTTTAAATATATAGCATTATCAGAAACAATTGCGATACAAGATGAGAACAATGAAAATCTTGTATTTATATGGATACCAGTTAAATATGATAATATAGAAAGTATAAAAGAAAGTCTTAAATTAAAATATAAAGAAAATGGTATTGAAGATGTAGACAATATAGAAGCAACAGATCCAATAAATTCAGAAGATTATATAAATTTAAAAAATAGTATAGAAACATATAAAGGTTTTTATATGAGTGTAGCCGAGTTTGGATATGATGAAGATGGAAATTATTATAATAAGGCTAGAGGTATGGACTTAAAAACAGAAAATACAGGTTACGCAAAAAATGGTGATTATTATAGACAAGTTACTCCTGAGAATTATAAAGAAGGAGTAACAGAAAAATCTGGATTAGAATGTGATGAACAAGGAGTATATCACTTGAGTTACGATAAAGTTATTAGTATAGCTAAAAATGTATATTCAGAAGATAAGTCTGTAAGTAGTCATTTAACATATGGATTTGAGTGGGATGCAGCTATGCTATGGTTATTAGACACATATTCAAACTCGAATATTTCAAATTTAGAAGAGTCAATATTAAAAGATAGTTCAGATATCCCTGGAAATAAATATTTTGGACTAGATGCAGAAGAGTTAAAATCAATAAAGACAGAGTATTTATTAAACGGATTATTTGGAATGGCAGGAAATTTATCGGATATAACACAAGAAACATTAAATGGAAACTATATACTAAGAGGAGGAAGTTGGAATACCAAATCAAATGAAACACCTATGGCATCTAGAATTCTTAGTGAAACTGTAGATGCTACGGATATAGGATTTAGAACATGTTTATATATAAAAACAGAGAATACTAATAACTCAGAAGAAAATAATGTCGAACCACCAAACACTACTCCAGATCTTACAGAAACATATGATTCAGTAGTAGATTTAAATGAGGGCAAATCTTCTATAGAAGGAAATGTTCATTCTATTTCAGATAATGAGAATATAAAAAATGTACAAGTAGAATTAATAGATAAAGATACAGGTGATATTAAAGGAACTGCTAGTACAGATGAAAATGGAAATTATAAATTTGAAAATGTAGAAGGTGCAAGTGCAAATTATATAAGTGAAAGTAATTTTGAAGTAAATTCTAAAAAATATGAATTAAAATTTACATATGGTGGACAAGCACAATTATCAGAAAATAAAAAATATAATGGGCAGGATTATGAATCGACACAATCTGACGAAAATATTGAATCTAATACAGACGTAACTACAAATATAGAAACAGAAATAGTAGAAGAAGAGGAAGAAGTGCAAGTGGAAAAGAAAAAATATAATAATATAGAGATATGTATTGTATTAGATCAATCTGGAAGTATGTATGAAGATGCTAAAATTGTACAAGCACAAGCTGGAACAATAAATTTAATAAATAAATTATTTGCTACATATGAGGAACATGTTTCTATGTCTTTCGAAATTTTTAAAGAGCAAGTAGAACATTTTGAACCATTTATACAAAAAAGTAAAAAAGATTATTTTATAAAAACATTAAAAGATGAATATGGAGGAGAAGGTGAAGTCGCAGCATTTTACGCAAATAATCCTGCAATGAATGAAATGTTAAAACAAGCACATGCAAAACTAACAGATGCTAAAGGTACAAATACTGCTGTAGCAATAAATACTGCTCTTGATAATTATTATTATAATGGAAATACATATTATAATGATGCAACAAGATACATTTTAGTTATTACAGATGGAGAACCAACATGCTCAATAGAAGATGTAAAATTAGCATATCAAAAAGCTATGGATAGAGGATTTGTTCCAATAACATTAATAATAGGAGAACATAATTATGATACATCATATACATCTGGTAGTGCTACATATTTTGCAGATTCAGATCAGATTTTTGAGATGCTGGAAAAAGGATTATATGAAATAATTACAGAAGGAGAGATTAAAAGCAATATTCAAAGAGTTGACACAGTAGACATAACAGCAGAAACAGTTATTGCTAGTGAACAATATGCGCAAGATGATATTGAAAGAAGAAATGAAGTTAACAATAATTTTAAGGAGATAGATTATGTTTCAGGAACAATGATAAGACAATTAGATCCAGACATAACGAATAAATCTAATTTAGGGGAAATAGCTAGAAGTACTCAAATGATTGCAAAAATGGATATAGAGTTTCATTATGCTAAAGAAAATATAAAAGGTGCAAATTTAAGAATAAAAGAAAGACCAAAAAATAATGTAGAAATAAATAAAAAAATATCAAATTTAAGCCTAGTCTTGTCTAATGGCTCTACATTAATATCAAATATAAATGATCAAAGTGTAATAAATTTAAATAAAAATTTAATGATAACAATGGATGACGAAATTATACATGGAGCAACATTAACAGTAACATATGATATAAAAGTAACTAATAAATCAGGTTCAATATCTAACCAATACACAATATACGATTATGTAGACCCTAATTTTATATTTGTAAAAGCAAATAATGAAGATCAAGGTTGGGAAGTTTATTCAAATGGTTCAGATAAAATGTTAGATACTATAAAACAAAATGTTAGTACAATAGTAAAAACTTCAACTAGGCAATTAGCACCAGGAGACAGTGAAACAAAAAGTATAACATTATCAAAAATGTTAGATATAAATTGCAATTGTGAATTTAGTAATTATGTAGAGATAGGAAGAATATATAATAGTGAAGGAAGAAGGATATATAAAGAAATACCAGCTAATTTAGATTTATCTGCTCCAATTATACAACATGAAGAAGATTCAATAGATTCGGAATTTGTATCAATTGTTCCACCATTTGGTGGAGAACCAAAACAGCAAAAGACTAATATATTAGGAGGAAAAAAATATGAAATTAATATCATGGAATGTAAATGGCTTAAGAGCAGCTTTAAACAAAGGATTTATGAATTTTTTTAAGCAGATTGATGCAGATATTTTTTGTATTCAAGAAACAAAGATGCAAGAAGGACAAGCAAATATAGAAGCAGATAAATACTATAAATATTGGAATAGTGCTGAAAAAAGAGGGTATTCAGGAACAGCTGTGTTTAGTAAGAAAAAACCAATAAATGTCACTTATGGAATTGGAAAAGAAGAGCATGACAAAGAAGGAAGAGTGATAACACTTGAATTCGATAAATTCTATTTAGTAAATTGTTATACACCAAATTCAAAAAGAGAATTAGAAAGATTAGATTATAGAATGATCTGGGAAGATGAGATAAGAAATTATTTAAAAGAATTAGATAAAATTAAACCAGTTATATATTGTGGAGATCTAAATGTTGCACATGAAGAAATTGATTTAAAAAATCCAAAAACAAATAGAAGAAGTGCAGGATTTACAGATGAAGAAAGAGGTAAAATGACAGAATTATTAAACGGGGGATTTACAGATTCATTTAGATATTTATATCCAGATAAAACAGAATGTTATTCTTGGTGGTCATATATGTTTCATGCAAGAGAAAAGAATGTTGGATGGAGAATAGATTATTTTATAACATCAAAATCTATTGAAAAAAATATACAAGAAAGTACAATATATTCTAATATTATGGGAAGTGATCATTGTCCTGTAGGATTGGAAATAAAAATATAGGTGGGAAGTGGAGTATATGGAAAAAAAGCGTAAGTTAACTAAGTGGCTGTACTGGTTTACATTTGCTATAGCAGTAATCTTTATATACAAAATGTTAGATAATTTTACAGATATAATAAATTGGGTTTCGAAATTATTAAGTACACTAATGCCATTTGTAGTTGGTGTATTAATTGCATATTTATTATATATACCATGTAGAAAAATCGAAGCGAAAATAAAAAAATCTAAAGTAAAACTATTTAAGAAAAAAGCAAGGTCTTTAAGTGTTCTAATAGTATATATTTTAGTAGGAATTCTAATATTTTTAGCCATAAGATTTATTATTCCAGTAGTGCAAGAGAGTATTGTAGACTTAACAAATAATTTCCAAGGCTATTACAATACAGCAATGGATAAATTGAGAGATTTACCAGAGGACTCAATATTAAAAAGTGAAGAGGTAATTGAACTGGCAAATCAAATTAGATCTATTGATATAGGAGAATACTTAAATATTGATAATATTTGGAATTATGCAAAAGAAGCAATAGGAATTGCTACAGGAATATTCGATGTTTTTGTTGCATTCATAGTGTCTGTATATATTTTAGTGGAAAGAAAAGAAATAGTAGAGTTTTTTGAAAAATTGTTAAGAGCTATTTTTAAAGAAAAAACATATAATAAATTATCAGAATATTTTAATAGAACAAATGAAATATTTTTAAAATTCTTATCTAGCCAATTATTAGATGCAATAGTAATTGGGGCATTAACATCAATAGCAATGCTGATTATGGATGTAAAATATGCAGTATTGTTAGGATTTATGATTGGTTTATTTAATTTAATTCCGTACTTTGGAGCAATAATAGCAGTTATAATAGCAATAATTATAACTCTTATAACTGGAGGATTATCTAAAGCAGTAATAATGGCTATTGTAGTAATAATATTACAACAAATAGATGCAAATATTATAAATCCTAAAATAGTAGGAAACTCTTTGAAAATAAGTCCAATACTAGTAATATTTGCTGTTACAGTAGGTGGAGCATATTTTGGAATTTTAGGAATGTTCTTAGGAGTACCAATAGCATGTGTAATAAAACTACTTATATGGGATTATATAAATATGAATTTAAATAAAACTAATTAAATATAGTTACATTACAGTTCAGTAAGACAACCTAAAATATTATTCATAAACAGCTCTGCAAATTGCTTGCTTTTTTAAAAATTATATAGTAAGATTGAACTAGAAATTAATAGTGTTTTGTAATATTTTGCATTTTATATAGAAGAAACAAAATAAAGAAGGTGGGGTAAATAGATGAAAAAATTACC